>NZ_JAYWVC010000422.1:0-3487 GCF_036281785.1 Streptomyces chiangmaiensis
GCTCGTGCTGGCAGGGGGTGCCGTAAGGTCGGCCGCATGCGCCGAGCTCGACCTTTCGGCGATCGAAGTGCTCCTCGAACTCCGACCACTCGTCGGGCGTGCTGTCCCGGTACTCGCCCTCGGGTCGGACCTGACGTCGGTGCTGCAGGTACTCCTGGTAGTGGCGGATCACGTCCTCGTCGAACACCGCGACGTAGCCACGAGTGGTCTGGATATTCAGGTGTCCGAGCAAGGCCGCGCCGATATGGATCGGCAGGCCGCTGTTGACGAGCTCGGTGATGAAGATTCGGCGGAAGTCGTGCGGAGTGAACTTCAGTCCCTTGAAACCGGGGTGTACCTCGGCGAGGGCGAGGCAGCGCCGTTGGATCATTTGCTGAATCGTGCCGGGGTTGAAGACTGCGGGAACCGCGCCGTTCTGCCGCTGGAAGAGGAACGGCATCGGAGGGCTCCAGACCTTGTCGTGCGGGTCATAGCGGGAGACCAGCGGGATCGGGCGACCAGTGCGGACGTGTCGGCCGATGATGGACGCGATCACGTGGAAGAGTTCGGCGGACATTGGGATCACTCGCTCGCGGTCGGTCTTCGAGGGCGCGATGACGAGCAGAGCGATGACCTCGCCGTCGGGGCGCTGGTACTGGCGGATGCTCAGGTGGCTCAGCTCGCAGAGCTCCTCGATGCGCACGCCGGAGTGCCGCAGGGTCTCCACCGCGGCCCAGTCCCAGAACGCGGCCTCTTCTTCGGCGGCGATGTGGACCATCTCGCCGCTGTCGTTGTTGCGCAGGCGTGGTGGAACGGGCGCGGCGCGGCGAGTGAGCTTGCGGTCGGCGTCGCTCAGCACGCGCGTGTAGGTGGTGCCGGCGAAGGTGAACGGCTCGCCCTCGACCGCTTTCCTCCGCGAGTTCGAGCAACTGGCGGAAGCGGTCGTAGCGGGACTCGACGTGCTCGACGAGCACGGGCAGCAGAGGCTGGCGCTGGCTGGTGCGGTCGGCGGTTCGCTCGTTGATCCGGCGGCGGCGTGCACCGAGCCCGCGCAGGTCGGAAGGCGGAACCGGGCAGGGAGCGACCCACACAGCCCAGCGCTCGGGTTCCTGGGCTGCCCAGGTGTGCAGGTCGTAGTAGAAGCTGCGGAGCGAGATGACCAGGCCGTCCGCTCCGGCTCGCGGAGCGCCGTCGTCCTTGACGGCGATCATCTGCCGCCAGGCGGCATAGACCTCAGGGGCGATCCGCAGATCGGCCTGCTCGGGGTTGATGCGCTCGATCTTCTCCCAGAAGTGGTGGGCCAGGTGCAGCACCAGGTTCTTCCAAGTGCCGTAGTCGGTGTCCGCCCGGCGGCGGTTGAAGTAGTCGATCAGCAGCCCTCGAACGGCCTGGTTGCGGATGGGGTAGAGGTCGATCAGCTCCTCGATGCTCTTCTGACCGCGCATCAGGGCCGCTCGCATCGTGGCCGGGACCGTCGGCGGCAAGTGGCCCATGGCCTGGAGCACATGCCACACACCCTGTCCGCGCAACCGGTTACCGGCCTTGTTTCCCGGAGCCACGGCCGACCACGCGCGCCGGTTCTCCTGAGCGAAGTGCAGCAGCGCGGGCGCCGTGACGTCGCTCAGCGTGACACCCTGGACGGCCAGCAGCGCGCACAGGTCGAACAGGGCCTCGGTCCGGTGCGCGTAGGTGTGCTGGTGCACCTCGACCTGCTTGACGAAGTCGTCCAGCAGCGGATCGCTCTGCGCGGCGATGAACATCGACGCGAAGCTGGTCATGTGGTGGCGCCGGAAGGCGAGCATGGACGGCTGGATGGCGCGCAGGCAGATCAGGGACCGCAGGCCGGTGGTGAGCTTGAAGCTGGGGCTGCGGCGGCACTCCAGGTCGTTGACGTTGACCAGGCCCTGTCCGACCGGGCCGGCCTCCCACCGTTCCTGCCAGGTCAGGCCGGGGTAGCCGGCCAGGTAGTCCAGGACAGCGCGGGCGGCCATGCCGCGCTGTTGCCGCGTCGACGTCCCTCCGTCCCAGGCCTCGACGGCCAACCCTGCGATCGACAGCGCGGAGGTGCGGGAGAGGTCGCCGAACGGGCGGGGAGGTGTGGTCGCGACGGCCGGCTCGGGAGTCATCAGGCCGCCTACGAAGCGGCTGGAGTAGTCGAGGCCCTCGGCGATCGGGCCGTGGCGGCGGCTGACTCCGGTCGTGGGGCTCGCGGCGGTCTTAGGCACCGAACACCGCCGCGATGTCGTCGGCGGCGTAGCCGGATGGGTAACTGATCTGCGGCCGTGGCCTGTTGTAGTGCTCCAGCAGGGCGTCGAAGATCTCCTCGACCCGCACCGCCAGGTAGCGGCTGGTGGTCTGGATGTTGGCGTGGCGCAGCACCGTCTGGACCTCGGGGAGCGTGAGCTTGCCGCCGTTGGCCATCCGGTGGGCGGCCGTGTGGCGAAGGTCGTGAAGCGTGTGGGGCTCATAAAGTCATCGCTGCAGGTGAGCAGCGGTGTACATGGTTGTCGGTGGTGGCTGAGACACTGTCCCGATGGTCGTGTCACTGTTGTACCGCGCTGCTCGTACGCTGCTGTCCCTACCGGCTGTCCTGCTGCGCCAAGACACCGCCAGGGACGCCGAGTTGTTGGTGCTGAGGCAGAACTCAGTCCTGCACCGTCAGCTCAAGGTCCCGGTCCGCTACGAGTGGGCCGACCGGTTCTGGCTTTCCGCGCTGTCCTCGCGGATACCGCGCCGCCGCTGGGCCGACGTCTTCCCCGTCACACCCGGCATCCTGCCGGCCTGGTACCGCAAGCTGATCGCCAAGAAGTGGGACTACTCCGCCCGCCGCAGCCGCAAGGGCCGACCCCCGACTGCGGCCGCGCTCAGGAAGCCGGTGCTGCGCTTGGCCAGCGAAAATCCCCGGTGGGGACACCGCAGGATCCAGGGCGAATTGACCCGGCTGGGCCATCCGATCGCACCGTCCACGGTCTGGGGGATCCTGAACGCCGCGGGCATCGACCCGGCTCCACGCCGCTCCGGCCCCAGCCGGCGCGAGTTCCTGACCACCCAAGCCCAAGAGATCATCGCAGCCGACTTCTTCCACGTGGACACCATGCTCGGAAAGCGCCTGTACGCCATGGCGTTCCTGGAACACGGCACCCGCAGACTGCACGTCACCGGCCTCACCACCCACCCCACCCAGGCCTGGGCGACGCAACAGGCCCGCAATCTCTCCGCCCAACTCGACATGCGCATGGAGTCCCTACGCTTCGTGCTGCGCGACCGCGACGCCAAGTACGACCCGTCCTTCGACGCCGTCTTCGAAGCCGAAGACATGAACGTGCTGCTCAGCGCGCCACGGATGAACGCCCACTGCGAGCGGGTGATCGGCACCGTCCGCCGCGAGGCGCTCGACCACGTCCTGCTCATGAACGAGGCCCACGCCCGGCAAGTCCTGGCCGACTTCGAACGGCACTACAACACGCACCGACCTCACCGGGCCCGAGATCAACGACCCCCTCACGCT
>NZ_JAYWVC010000423.1:0-3479 GCF_036281785.1 Streptomyces chiangmaiensis
TCGCCGTACTTGCGGGCGGGAGTGCCCTTGGGAATGTCCCGCAGCGCGACCTTGTGGCCGACGGTGATGTCCTCGACGGCCGATACCGTGCCGTCGGCCACCTCGATGGGCGTTCCCCGTGAGATGTCCCCGAGGAGCAATCCGATGTCATCCAGGCCGGGACGGGGCACGAGCGGCCGGGCGACGGCCGCTGTTCCCGGCGCCAGCGGATCACGGCGATCATTGTTCACGTCATCGACCATGGGACGCCGACGCCGTCCAGGGGAAACACGGTTATCGACGGGGAACCATCCGGAATACGAATGCCCCGTGCGGTCCTGGAGCCGGGTCGCGCATTCCGGGTCGATGAGCACCGAGTGGCAATCCCGCCCGAGTGCGTGTTGCATCCCGGTCTCGCGGGTCCGATTGCCGGAGCGATGCATACACCGGCAGAGACACCCGGGAGCGGGCCTGTCAGGGCATGGTGCGCCCAGGCGCTCGGGACCGGTCGGTTGCGGCCCCTGTACCGCTGACATGGTCAGGGGCGTACATGCTGGCGAGCAGGCGCAGGCGTTCCTCGGAGGGGCTGCCCGGCTGCGCGTGGTAGGTGACCAGCGTTTGCCCATCAGTGCCCGGGACCAGCAGCTTTTCGTAGTGCAGTTCCAGAGCGCCTGCCTGCGGGTGCTGGAGGAGGCTGGTGCCGGTGGTCTTGTGCTTGACGTCCTGCCGGGCCCAGAGAGTGCGGAAGCGCTCGCTGCGCAGGGAGAGCTCTCCGACGATCTCGACAAGACGCGGGTCTTCGATGTCCGCGCCGACGACCGAGCGCAGGTACGGGACGACCCGGGCGGTCATGTCCTCCCAGTCCCGGTGGAGTTCCCGCATCTCCCGCTCGAGGAACGCGGCCAGAATGCCGTTGCGCCCGGGCGCGTTGAACGGTGAGAGCACGATGGCGAGGCTGTTGGCGGCCAGGACGTCCATGTACTTGCCGTGGACGTACGCCGGGGTGAGTGGCCAGGAGTCGATGAGCGCGCGGATGCCGTCGCCGACCTTTTCGGGCTTGCGGGGCCGCTTGCGCCGCGGACTCTTGCGTGTGGCGATCTCCAGTAGGTAGGTCGTCGCCTCCTCGTCCAGCTGCAGGGCGCGGGCGATGCTGCGCAGGACCTGCTCCGAGGGGTTCTTGTCGCGGCCCTGCTCCAAGCGGTTGTAGTAATCGGAGCTGATCCCCGCGAGGAAGGCGACCTCCTCGCGGCGCAGCCCCGGGACGCGCCGGTGACCCTGATCCCGGGCCTCGTCGGGCCGGACCAGCTCCCTGCGGGCGCGCAGATACCGGCCCAGTGCGTTGGCGTCTGCGGCGGCTGTCATCGTTCCAGCGTACGGGCGCGCTCCGGGCTCGTGAGTGGCCCTGTCAGTCCCAGTCTCAGCCCGTCCTGGTGCGTCCCGCGGCGTTCGGCGCAGGCTGACGGTGCACGTTCGGAACGACCGGAGGAATGCTTCACATGTCTCAGCTCTTCACGACCCCGTACGACCGCGACAGCACCGCCTCGGAGGTGATCGAAGGCGTGGACCTGTCAGGCAGGCGGGCGATCGTCACGGGGGCCGGCTCGGGCATCGGCGTGGAGACCGCCCGCGCTCTGGCGGCCAACGGCGCCGAGGTCACGCTCGCCGTCCGCCGTCCGGAGGCCGGCGAGCAGGTCGCGGCCGACCTGCGCGGGGCCACCGGGAACGAGGCGATCCACGTCGCGCGCCTGGACGTGGCCGACCTGGAGTCGGTGCGGGCGTTCACGGCCGCCTGGCAGGGTCCGCTGCACATCCTGATCAACAACGCCGGCATCATGATGCCGCCGGAGCTCGAGCGGGGCATCGGCGGCCACGAGCAGCAGTTCGCCACCAACTACCTGGGGCACTTCGCCCTGGCCCTGGGGCTGCACCGCGCCCTCGCCGACGGTGACGGCGCGCGCCTGGTCTCGGTCTCCTCCAGCGGCCATCTCTTCTCCCCCGTCGTCTTCGACGACATCGACTTCCGCTTCCGCCCGTACGACGCGCTCGCCGCCTACGGCCAGTCCAAGACCGCCGAGGTCCTCCTGGCCGTCGAGGCACAGCGCCGCTGGTCCGGCGACGGCATCACGGCCAATTCTCTGCACCCAGGTGCGATCGCCACCAACCTCCAGCGCCACACCGGGGGCCTGCGGACCCCCGAGCCCTACCGCAAGACGATCGGGCAGGGCGCCGCAACCACCGTGTTCCTCGCCGCTTTCCCGCTGGTCGAAGGCGTCGGCGGCCGTTACTTCGAGGACGTCAACGAGGCGCCCGTCGTCCACGCCCGGCCCACCGAATTCGGCGTCCCCGGCGTGGCCGCCTACGCGCTGGACCCGGAGAACGCCGAGCGCCTGTGGGAGCTGGCGAGCGACATCGTCCGCTGAGCACCACGGGATCCCCCCACCCCCGTGCCTCACCTGAACCATTGAAAACAACGAAAGAAGTGAATGATGACCGCGACGATAAGCAGGGTCGGTTTCATCGGTCTCGGTGACCAGGGTGGCCCGATGGCGGAAGCCATCGGCGAGCATGGCTTCGAGCTGCACGTGTGGGCGCGGCGTTCCGCCTCCCTGGCGGCGGTGGAGAGGGTCCCGCACACCGTTCACGGCAGCGTGGCGGATCTGGGGGCGTCCGCCGAGCTGATCGGGCTGTGTCTGCGCGACGACGCGGATATTTGGGATATTTTGGATGGTCAGGGGTTGCTGGCCGCGATCACCCCCGGAACGATCATCGTCAACCAGGGCACCGGCGACCCCGCCGAGGCGGTCCGTATCGCCGAACACGTGGCGCGGGCCGGATGTGGCTAGCGCCCGTCAGCGGCGGCAGCCCCGGCGCCCGCGCCCGCACCCTCACCACCTTCACCGGAGGAGCCCAGGACGTGTTTGACAGGGCCCGCCCGGTGTTCGACACGTTCAGCGACACCGTCACGCTGATGGGCCCGGTCGGTGCCGGGCAGTTCACCAAGCTGTTCAACAACGCGCTGACCATCACCAACATGAAGAACCCGAGGACGTCCTCGGCCTGGCGTCGCGGGTCGGCCTGAACCTCCCCGCCCTGATCGACGTGATCAACACCAGCAGCGGCGGCAGCTCGGCGCTGCGCGCCCTCGGCGGCGACATCACCCCAGAGCTGGCGGAGCACGTTCACCTGCTCATGGAGAAGGACATGCACCACTTCGCCGACGCCGTGCGCGGCGCGGGCGGAGACGACCCCTCCGAGGTGCTCGAGCGCGGCCTGGCCGGCGCCGCCCGCCTGGTCGCCCGCGCCCGGGAGGCCGCGGTACCCGAGCCGGGCGTGGCGTGACCGGCCCAGCCGTTGCGACTCCGCGCCCTGCACTCCGCGGTCGAGGATCCGACCGGACCGGCCGGGCAGGGAGCGGCGGCGCGGTCTGAGGTGGCTGTTCAGGGGATGCGGTGAAGAGGCCGCTGTCCTGACCTTCTGCGGGAACGGCGTCGAGTGGTACT
>NZ_JAYWVC010000424.1:0-3455 GCF_036281785.1 Streptomyces chiangmaiensis
CCGCGTGCGGGCCTGCTCCTACTGCGGCCCGCGGCCGTCTCCGAGCGCATCTACCCAGGCGGTGGACTCCGAGTCGGGTTGTCCCCGATCCTTGGCGAGCCCTGAAGCCGGAGTACTGTCGCTGGTTCCTGCATGTTCATTCAGAGCCGAGCGGTACGTTCTTCTGGCATCCGCAAAGTGCATGACTTTCAATCTCCAGGTCATCTCATGCGGGTAAGCCAATCCCGGCACCGTCTACAAGACGTCTACGCGAAGTCGCCGTTTTCGCTTTCATCGTGCGTACATCCCGGGATTTCAAGGACGGGGTTTCCGACGTACCTCGACGAGCAAGTCACGCACGGCGTTGGGCGTGCTTTCCTGCACTACCGCGCCTGACTGGTGAGCAGCCCTCCCCCCAGTAGCGGGCGGTCATTTTGTGCGCTGCCCGGGCGCGTACTGGGACAGTAGCCAGCGCAGCTGCCGACGCCCTCTGTGGATGCGCGACATCACAGTGCCCACTGGAGTCCCCATGGTTTCCGCGATCTCGCGATAGGAGAGGCCTTCGATGTCTGCGAGGTACACAGCGAGGCGGCGCGGAGGAGGAATCTGCCGGAAGGCCGCTTTGAGGTCGGGATTCACGATGCGCTCCAGCGCATCCGCTTCGGCTGACCTCAGCGCTCCCGAAGCATAGGCGCCGAGACGCGCCAGTTGCGGGTCTTCGACTTCGGAGGAAAAGCACAGGTGCGGTCTGCGCTGCTGCTTGCGATAGGCAGAAATGTGCTGGTTAAACATGATCCTCTTCAGCCAGGCTCCGAAGTTCGTACCTGGCCGGAACTGGTCGAACGATGCGTAAGCACGCGCGTACGTATCCTGGACCAAGTCCTCAGCATCTGCTGCGTGACGAGTCATGCGCCAGGCAGCGGCGTAGAGGGTACGGCGATGCGGAAGAGCTTCCTTCTCGAATCTCACACGGCGCTGGGCGGGGCCCTCCTGCTGGCCGTTGGTGCCCGGCTTTGGCGGGAAATGCATCGTTGTCACAGTTGCTGCCTCTCTTCGCGCGCAAACAGGCCGACCGCGGCTGGTGTCAGCCGCTCCGTTTGTCTGGGTGCAGCGGCGGATCCGATCGGCCCCAACGCCTGCCGAAGCTGCTTGACGTGCTTGGCCCAACAACTGCTGCTGGGCCGGGCCGGCGAAGTGGGTCTGCTACGGATGCCCCTGTCCGGGCGAGGCGACGTACAGTCCACCGACTGGTTGCGGAGGGACAGCTGGGAATCCTCCCCTGGCTCAGCACCTGCAGTTCGGGGTCATCCCTGCCCCCTGGACTGGCCAGGGGGCAGGAGGTCACTCAGGAGTCCTCCGGGTGCCAGACACCACGTGGACAGCCGCCTCCTCGGCAGAGGCGGCACCGTTGTCGATCCCCACGTCCCGCGCCCAGTAGTCGTCGCCGTCGTATCCTTCGGCGACAACGTCCGTGTCCCAGCTGAGGAGGCGTCCCGCGCGCTCGTCGCCGACCTGGTCGTCGATGAGCTCTCCGTCCGTGCCGATCGTGTCGCCCAGCCCGTCACTCTCGTCCGGTGCACCGGCTTCCGGCACCTCGCGCCTGAGCCGATGTGCGAGGTCCTCGTGGGAGGCGCCCTCCCTCGCAGTGACACCCCAGTCGTTGACGGCGAGGGGCGCATTGGCGGGTGAGTAGCCCCGGTCCAGGACGTCCTCCCCCAGCTCATCCTCGTCGTACTCCTCCTGTGGGCGCAGAGGGTTGGAGGAGGCCAGGTCCTCGTAGGCCGGGAAATCGTCTGGTGAAGTCATCATGGCCTCCATGCCGTCGGAGCCCCGCGGCATCTCGGTGTTGGTGCCTCCGAGACGACGCAGCGGGAGAAGTCCATTCAAGCGGCCTGATGTCGACGAGGCGTCTATCCGGCATAGTCGCCCGGGCGGCCGGCTACCGGCTACCGGCTACCGCCAAATAGCGAAGAAGCCCCTTGGACCGTCCTGCTGCACTCCTACCTCCCACACCGGCTCCAGTTGCCAGGGGGGCGAGGTCGATCAGCTGCTCGTATCCAGGGTTCTCCTCGATGAAGCGGTCGACCACTCGTAGTGATCGTCGCTCGCTTGGCAGCGAGGTCGTCGAGAAAGAAACGAATCAGCAGCTTGGACCAGCCCCGACCGCGGTGTTCCTCCCGGATGGTCGGGTGGGTCAGCACGCGTCGCGGTCCGACCGTCTCGTAGGCGAGCATGCTCGCGGCTTGGTCATCGTGACGCAAATCGTAGAAACGCACGTCGAGATTGGCCGCGATCTCGACGTGACCGTCATCTGCTGGATCCGTTTCTCCACTGATCATGGTTGTCTCACTCCTCGGTTGCACGGCTCGGCGCCACTGTTGAGTGGGCGCGCGTACGCGTTTGTCTCGGAGGGGTGGCCCGTGACAGCGGTGTGCACCTGCCCGCAGCCGGCTACGGACCACGTCCGGGCTGTTCCGGGGCGGCCCTCGGAACAAGGGAATGCGCCGTAGCCCGGGCAGGTTAGGAATCTCCTACAAGACACTCTCGGCCTGGCACTTGCAAACACTGGGTAAGGAGTCCGCCGCCGAGGCAGCTAACGCTAGACGAGTCAGCGGTTCGACGCCGCAGAGTCAAGGCCCTTGTCCAGCTGCCGCGACCAGGCGAAAGGGCGGGCCTTGTCTGTCAGAACCGGTCTAGTGTCAGATGGCCTCAGCCGATTCCGGCCTTACAGAAGGGGGAACACGACATGGTACCGGCAAAAGGGCGTGCCGTGTTGGCGGGTGGATGCTTCTGGGGCATGCAGGAGCTGTTCGGCAGGTTTCCGGGTGTCGTGGGCACCCGTGTCGGCTACACCGGCGGCGAGGTGGTGGAACCGACATACCGAAACCACGGGAACCATGCGGAAGCGGTCGAGGTCACCTACGACCCGTCCGTGACGGACTACCGCAGCATCCTGGAGTTTTTCTTCCAGATCCACGACCCCACCACGTTGAACTGGCAGGGCGACGACATCGGTTTGACCTTCAGGTCCTCCATCTTCTACCTGGACGAGGAGCAGCGACGCATCGCAGGGGCGGTGATCGCGGACTCCGACGCGTCTGGACTATGGCCGGGGAGGCTGGTTACGGAGGTTGTTCCGTCCGGCACGTTCTGGGAGGCGGAACCTGCACACCAGAACTACCTCCAGCGTCATCCCGACGCGCACATGAGTCAGTACGTCCGGAAAAGCTGGAAGCTGCCTCGAACACCAGCCTGACCCGCCCGCGCTTGCCGAAGCGTATCGCGGCGGGCGCGTGCACCTTCAGGGCCCGGTCACCTCAGGAACTCATGCGGGTCCTGTTCCAGGGCCGGCCTGGGCTTGGCATCGATGACCGTCTTGACGACCTTGTTGAGCGTGGGGATGGACCTGACGCCGTACTCTTCAGGGGCGCAAAGGCCCTCGTCGACGTTCAGCAGGACGATTGTGATCTTGTCAC
>NZ_JAYWVC010000425.1:0-3405 GCF_036281785.1 Streptomyces chiangmaiensis
TCAGAGACGCTGCAGTACGGCGGCCCCGGCGCGCACGATCGCGGACACCGGTGACTCCATCCACCGCAGCAGGTCCCGTGGCAAAGCGGCGTCGAGTTCGATGGTCACCCGGACGTACCGGGTGTGCAGTTGAGCGACCTTGGCGGGACGTGGTGCGGTGGTGTCCGGTCCCCGCTGCAATGCGGCTCGGTAGGTGTCCTTGCGCTGGTTCACGCCTTGTCCTGACGCTTGATGAGTTCGTCTGCGAGGTCCATGTACGCCGAGCCCTTGACCTCGACCGGGCTGCCGAACGACTGGGCGTACAGGTCGAGTCGCGGAATGTGGGTGGCCAGCACGTCGAATCCCCGCTCGGTGAGGGCTTCCCGGGCGTCGGCATCGGGACCGGTGCGCGTGGCGTCGGCACGATTGGTGCGGTTCAGCAGCACAGCGGCGCGCGCGGGCCGGGCCCGCAACGACTGTACGTCACCCATTTCGCCGCCGATCGGCGCCATGCGATCCAGCTCGATGGGGGCCGGGGTCACCGGTACGATCCACTCGCTCGCGTACCTCATGATGCTCCGGGTGATGTGCGCGTGGTCCTCCATCTGCGGGGCGTCGAAGACCACGGCCTGGCGGTTGCCGAGGAAGTCGTACACGCGTCGGTGCACGTCACCCACGGGGAGGGCGATCACAGGAAACGGGAAGCCGCCTGCCAATTCGCTCCAGCGCAGTGCGGAGGACGCGGGATCACTGTCGACCAGGAGCGGTGGCAGACCGGACTCATGAAGTGCGTGAGCCAACCAGACCGCGCTGGTCGTCTTTCCCACTCCGGGCTTCAGATTCACAAAGGCATAGCTCAGCGACACGAGAGTGAACGCTAATGGGCGCGAGCCGCCGGTTGCCGCGGCGCGGGACGCACAGCCCCGTGGTTCACCCTGCGGCGCCGGTCGATCATCCGTATGGGCGAGCGCGGAGGCGGCCGGCTCGCGAAGGACCTTGAGGAACGGCGGGCACGGCACCGCGACCGGGCCTTCGGCATCGACACCGCTTGCCATGGGCAGGAGGGCGTCGTCGGACCTCAGGCACCGGACGACCGGCCGCGCGCAGCCACTGTGCCGGCCTGCCTCATGACGTCGCTGCCCGGGCAGGGTATACGTCGAAGTGGCGTGCTTCGCAGGTGTCATCGAAGGGAAGGGGCGGCTGTGATGGAGCGGACGACGTGCTGCGTGGTGGGTGGCGGCCCCGCGGGCATGATCCTCGGTCTGCTGCTCGCCCGGGCCGGGGTCACGGTCACCGTCCTGGAGAAGCACGCCGACTTCCTGCGCGACTTCCGCGGCGACACAGTGCACCCCTCCACCCTGGCACTGCTGGACGACCTGGGCCTGGCCGAGCGCTTCGCCCGACTGCCACAGCGCCGGGTGACCGCGGTCCAACTGCCGCTCGGCGCCGACGATTCGCTGATCGCCGTCTCCGACATCAGCACGCTGCCGGGTCCGTACAACTACGTGGCGATGGTGCCTCAGTGGGATCTGCTGGACCTTCTCGCCGACGAGGCGCAGAAGGAGCCGTCCTTCTCGCTGCGGATGAACACCGAGGCGACCTCCTTCCTGGTGGAGCGCGGACGGGTGACCGGGGTGCGCTACCGCACCTCCGACGGCCGCACCGGCGCACTGCGGGCCACCCTCACCGTGGCCTGCGACGGTCGGGGCTCGCTGGCACGATCTCGGCCCGAGCTGGGGTTGCGGGAGTTCACCTGTCCCATGGATGCCTGGTGGTTCCGCCTGCCGCGACGGGAAGGTGACCCACATGGGCTGGTGGGGGGCGCGGGTGACCGGTTCCTGACCGCCATGATCGACCGCGGGGAGTACTGGCAGTGCGCCGCGCTGATCCCGAAGGGGACCGACTCCGAGCGCCGTGCCGCCGGTCTCGAACGGTTCATGGGCGAGTTCTCCGCTGCCGTGCCCTGGCTCGGCGACCGGACGCACGCGCTGCGGTCGTGGGACGAGGTGAAGATGCTCGACGTACGTCTCAACCGCCTCCGGCGCTGGCACCGCCCGGGACTTCTGTGCATCGGTGACGCGGCACACGCGATGTCACCGGTCTTCGGCATCGGCATCAATCTCGCCGTCGAGGACGCGGTGGCCGCCGCGCGCCATCTCGTCGATCCGCTGCTCAGGGGTGAGGTCGGACTTCGGGACGTACGCGGCGTCCAACGGCGCCGGTGGCCGACCACGGTGGTGACGCAGGCGCTGCAGCGGCTCGCTCACGCACGGGTCATCGCCCCTCTGCTCGCGGGACGCCCGCCCTTCGACCACGCCGGGCTGGCGGAGCGGGTGAGTGAACTGCTCACCACGTCACCGTGGCTCAGGCGTGTGCCGGCGTACTTCATCGGTTACGGCGCCCTGCGCGAACGTCCGCCTGCGCAGTCGGTGCGGTGAGCTGCCGGCGGCGGTCGGCTTCGTTCAGGACGGGGCGCCGGCCAGGACTTCCACCTTGCCGGTGTCGAGCGAGTAATAGGCGCCGACCACGGCAAGCGCGCCCTTGCCCACGAGTGGGGCCAGGTCCTGGTTGAACCGCAATGCGGCCGCGGTCAGCGTGACCTGGGCCCGGGCCATGGTCTCGACCGGGTCGGGACCGCCGTCCCGGGCTGCCTGCTCGTAGGCGGGTCGCAGTGCCTTGGCGATCGCCGCCAGATTGCCGGGCAGCGGTTTGCCGTCCCGGATGGACCTTGTACGCCGCCTCGACGGCACCGCAACGCTGATGCCCGAGCACCACGATGAGCGGAGTACCGCTCGTCATGGGCCCGTACTCCACGGAACCCGTGACCACCGGACCGACCGCCTCCCCGCCTGTGCGCATCACAAAGAGGTCTCCCAGTCCGGTGTCGAAGAGGAGTTCAGGCGGCACACGGGAGTCGATGCACGCGAGGATCGACCCGAAGGGCTCCTGCCCCTGAGCCACGAACTCGCGTCGGGTGGGATCCCGGTCGGGATGCCGAAGGTCTCCACGGACCCAGCGCTCATTGCCGTCCACGAGTCGCGCGAACGCCTCGGCGGGCGTGGCCGGTCGCGCGTCCGACGAAGCGGCGGCGGCCAGCGGGGCGGCGCTCCTCCATGAGCACCCCGCAAGCCCGACCGCGGCGACCGCGAGCCCGCTGCCCAGCAGAGTTCTGCGATCCGGCTGTCCCGCTGTGTCCATCGGCCGTTCTCCTCGGCTTGCCCAGACGCGTCCCCTACGACATGGCCGGGGAGGATTGTTCAGCGTGCCGGGCGAACCGGACGGTAGGCACAGGCGAGCATGGGACGCTTTGCCACCAACGGCGCAGGAGTCCGACGGCGGCCCTGCCGACAACGGCGAAGATCGTGTGGATCAGTCGCACGGCGACTTCGTCCGCGCATGGCGGCCGAGGTCGGTGCGTTGCTCAGC
>NZ_JAYWVC010000426.1:0-3405 GCF_036281785.1 Streptomyces chiangmaiensis
TCAGAGGGGGAGGCGGTCGGGGAAGGCGAGCATGAAGTGGTTCATGGCGCGCTTCCAGCCGAGGGTGCCGGTGCCGCGGACGCGTCCTTGGGGAATGGGGCCGTCGCCGTCGATGTGGCGGCCCTCGATGCGGCGGATGCCGAGGTAGAGGAGTTTGATGGCGGCGTCGTCGGAGGGGAAGTGTCCGCGGGTCTTGGTGATTTTGCGCAGCTGGTAGTTGAGGGATTCGATGGCGTTGGTGGTATAGATCACGCGGCGTATCTCGCGGTCGAAGGCGAGGAAGGGGATGAATTCCTCCCAGGCTCGTTCCCAACTGGCAAGCAAACCAGGGTAGTTCTTGCCGTAATCGGAGCGCAGCTCGTCCAGGGCGGACAGTGCCTCGGACTCGGTACTGGCGGTGTAGATCGGCTTGAGGGCGGCGGCGACCTTCTTGCGGTCGGTATAGGAGACGTACTTCATCGACGACCGGATCAGGTGCGTGACACAGGTCTGGACCAGGGCCTTGTCCCAGACGGTGTTGATCGCCTCCGGGAGGCCGGTCAGCCCGTCGCAGCACACGATCAGCGCGTCGCGCAGGCCGCGGTTCTTGAGCTGGGTGAGCACGTTCAGCCAGAACTTCGAGCCTTCGGCATCCTGCAGCCAGATGCCCAGCACGTTCTTGATGCCGTCCACGTCGACGCCGATGACCAGGTGGGCGGACTTGTTGGTGACCATGCCGCCGTCCCTCACCTTCACGCTCAGCGCGTCGATGTAGAGGATGGGGTAGACCTCGTCAACGGGCCGGTTCTGCCAGGCAGTTATCTCGTCGGCGACCACATCGGTGATCTTCGACACCAGGGCCGGGGACACCTCCGAGCCGTAGACCTCCTTCAGGTGCGCGGTGATGTCCCGGGTGGTCATGCCACGGGCGTACAGAGAGAGGATCATGTCGTCGACCTGGGCCAGGCGTCGCCTGCCCTTGGGAACGATCATCGGCTCGAACTCCGCCCTGCGGTCCCTGGGCACGTCGACGGTGACCGGGCCGGCCACCGTGGTCAGCGTCTTGGGGTAGGAGCCGTTGCGGGAGTTGCCCGAGCCGCGGCCGGCCGGGTCGCCCGCCTCGTAGCCGAGGTGGTCGGCCATCTCCGTCTGCAGGGCCCGCTCCAGGACCGCCTTCATCATCTGCTGCAGCAGACCGCCCTGGCCGTCGATGCCGACCCCGGCCGCCTCCGCGTCCGCCAGCAGCCGATCGATCGCTGCGGGCGACAGGGCCCCGGCCAGTCGACGGGATGCCTCTTCGCGGGGCTCTGCGGACCCGGCGTGCGGGGCGTGCTCGTTCATCAGGTCACTCACTATGCGTCACATTCCTGGTGTCAGCCGGGGCCCGACCAGCACCCAGCAAGATCACCTCTTACACAGAGGAGTAAACAGCCTCGCCGCGGGCGGACATCGACGACTTCTACCGTGAGAAGAAGATCCCCCTGCCGTCCACCGCGGAGATGCTGCTGGTCCTCCAGGCCGACGGCAAGGGCGTGGTCATGCGGCCCGAAGCACTGCGTCCCGCGACGCTGAAGGCCCACCTGGCCAAGAAGAACACCCCGCGCACCCGGCTCGCCCCGGGCGAGAAGCCCCACCGCAAGCGGATGGCCACGCTGGCCTGCGTGTTCGACGCCGCCCCGGCCCCGCGCCGCCCGCACGACGTGATCGCCCCGCCCGAGGGACGCAGCGGCGAGCGCCCACCGCGTCCCGGGCCGAAGGCCACCCGCAAATGGCTGACCGCCTCCCTCATCCACCCACCCGAGAACGTGATCGCCGACGCCTTCGCCCAGGGCGAGGCCCGCGATCCGCACCACCGCAGGACCTGGCTCGCGCTCGTCGACGGAGCCCGCCACCAACTCGACCTCCTGAAGAAGCAGGCCGCCGACCGCCACATCGACCTGCACGTCCTCCTCGACTTCGTGCACGTGGCGGAGTACTGCTGGGGCGCGGCGCACTGCTTCCACAAGCCCGGCACGGCCGAGGCCGAAGCGTGGGTCGCGGGCCACCTGACTACGATCCTGCACGGTCAAGCCGCCCGCGCCGCCGCCGAGATGACCGGCCAGGCCGACCGCGCACGGCTCTCGGACAGCAAGCGTGAGGGGGTGGACGCCTGCGTCCGCTATCTCACCGGCCACCTCGACCAGCTCCGCTACGACACCGCCCTCGAAGCCGGCTGGCCGATCGCCACCGGCGCTATCGAAGGGGCGTGCCGTCACCTGATCGGCGACCGGCTCGAGATCACCGGTGCCCACTGGGGCCTGGACGGTGCCGAAGCCGTCCTCAAACTCCGCGCGCTCGTCGACAACGGCGACTTCGATTCCTACTGGGCGTTTCACCTCGAACGTGAGCACCAACGCCTCTACCCCAGCCCTGACCAGCACCGCTACCAGCTCACTGCGTGATCAGGAACTTCCCTGGAAAGGAACTACACCCATTCCACATCTCGGTCCGTCGCGATCGAAGGAGGGTATCGAGCCGGGGTGCCAGCGTCGGCCGGGACGCGAGGCGTTTGTCGATGCGCGTGATCTCGCGTTGCCAGGCGGCGGTGTTCTCGGGGGTCAGCGCGACATTGCGGCAGGCCAGGGGCAGGCAGCCGCCGTGAGAAGGGAGCCCCTCGCTGTTGCCTCGGCGGGCCTTCTCGCAGAGAGCCTTGACTGGGTCGTTGACGCAGGTGACGTACTCGCCGGGATAGATCGCCGGGTCATGTCGCTTCAGCACCCGCTTCAGGCGGTGCTTGTCAAGGGCGACCTGGCCCTGGAAGTGGGCTCGATCGCCGAAGTCCTTCAGTCGGCGGGCCGCCTCTTCGGCTGAAGGTCCGGCGAGGTCGGTGTGCTGGTGGGCCTCGATCATCTCCATGTAGACCTCGCCGCGGGCAATGGCCTGCTCGCTCTCGACCTCGGCCCGGAACCCGGAGTCGCTGGTCCCCGCATATCCTTCGAACATTTGGATTGATTGATGCCGATATTGCAGGGCCCCAGCGATGACTCCGCCAGGGTGTCGCGCAATGAACCAAGCCAGAGTTCGTCTGAAGACTCTCGTCTTGAGCCGGAGTGCATGGCCCTGGCCAGCTGCGATGGTGTCGGTGCGTTCTCGCTCCGTGCAGAGATCGTTGACGAAGGCGGCGAAGAGATTGAGGTTCTGGTTGGTGGCGCCGACGCCGATGGCTCGATCAACGCCGGCCTTCTTCGGCTGGCCCGGTCCATGGAGGAGGGCACCCATGAGGTAGTTCTGACTGGCGGGCTGCAACTGTTCGAGCACCTGGATTGCGCGAACGACGGGCTCGCAGACGGTCCATGTCGCCTCGACGCCTTCTGCGTCCTCTTCGCCCTTGAAGGCCCGGCTGTGTACTCGCCAGCGGTAGGCATTGCCGTCCTCGTCGCGCTTGGC
>NZ_JAYWVC010000427.1:0-3380 GCF_036281785.1 Streptomyces chiangmaiensis
CGTTCGGATTATGCCGACTCCCGTGCCCCTGGTCCGAAAATGAAGCTTCAGCCGAGGTCGGTGAGGTACTGGCCGGGTGTGTTCATGTGGCTTCGATGGGGTCGAAGCGGACGGTGAAGCCGAGGGCGTCGGCTTGCCGGGCCAGGCGGCGGATGGCTTGTTCGGGGTCGCGTCGGGTGAAGTAGTCGCCGCCGAGATCGCGGTAGGTGACGTCGTCGGTGAGCATGTGCCAGACCGCGGTGAGGATGGAGTGTTCCAGGGCGACGACGGCCTTCTTCTTGCCGAGGCGGGGCACGAGGCGGTGGTAGCGGGCGCCGAGGTAGGTGGTGTCGCGGGTGCGGGAGGCGGCCATGGCGGCGGTACCGAGTGCGGGGCCGAGCCAACGGTTGCTGTGCCGTCGTCTGCCGGAGCGTCGTCTGCCGGCGGATTCATGGTGGCCGGGGCAGACCCCGGCGCACGAGGCGAGGTGCCCGGCGGTGCGGAAACGGGACATGTCGCCGCCGGTTTCAGCGATGATGACCTCGGCGACACCCCGGCTGGCCCCGGGAAGGGTCTGCAGCAGCTAATGCTGTCGGGCGAATGGGGGCAAGCGGACACAAGACGTTGGCGTGTTTCCCTCAACCTGAGCGAAACCATGCCTGACCCGCAGAAATCACGGGATCACGTTCGGATGAGATACGGCTTCTCAGGGTGGCACCCCGTTGTCGCTGGTCAAGTGAGGAGAGGGGCGCGGGGCGTCTTCTTGGGATGTGTCACGCCACCTCGATGAAGATCAGGATCACGAATTCGCGAAGTGGGTCACCGTTCATCCGCCCATCAGCGGTCAGATTTCACCCGTCGCCGAAACCCTCCCCGGTTTCCGGTTGACATGCGGTTCACCGGTGGGAGGGTGGAGGTAGTACATCCTGTGAGATGCGTGTCTTTCGCCGCGGGCGTGGCCCTCGGAAGCAGCTGCTTGGCCGTATGGGCCTGTACCTGTAATGCTGAGCGTGCGCCCTGTTCACCTCTGGTTGAGTCCTTACTTTGTGTCAGTCCGCAACGCCTCAGAGTGCACCCATCCATGTATTTGGTAATGCGCCCTCTGTGCCAGAGGCAGGTAGCCAAGAATGAGTTGCGCATCAGGAAAGTGGTGGGAATTCCATGAAGGCTCTGGTATATGAGGGCCCGCGCACGGTGAGCGTCCAGGACGTCCCGGACGCGAGGATCGAGCGGCCGACCGACGTGGTGGTGAAGATCACCTCGACGAACATCTGCGGTTCGGACCTGCATATGTATGAGGGCCGCACCGACATGGAGACGGGGCGTGTCCTGGGGCACGAGAACATGGGTGAAGTCGTCGCGGTCGGGGACGGCGTGGACCGAGTGCGGGTGGGGGACCTGGTCTGCTTGCCGTTCAACATCAGTTGCGGGTTTTGCCGCAACTGTGACAAGGGCCTGACGGCGTTTTGTCTGACCACCCCGGTTGATCCCAAAATGGCCGGCGCCGCGTACGGCTTCGCGGGGATGGGCCCCTACAGCGGCGGTCAGGCGGAGTTCCTGCGTGTCCCGTACGGTGACTCCAACTGCCTGGTGCTTCCGGAGGAGGCCTGGGAGAAGCAGACCGACTACGTGATGCTGTCCGACATCTTCCCCACCGGCTGGCACTGCACCGAACTTGCGGGCGTGCGGCCCGGCGAGACTGTCGCCATCTACGGAGCCGGCCCGGTCGGCCTGATGGCCGCATTGTCGGCGACCCTGAAGAGCGCCGCCAAGGTGATGGTTGTCGACCGTCACCCCGACCGGCTGCGACTGGCCGAGGAGATCGGCGCCATTCCCATCGACGACTCCAAGGCCTCACCGGTAGACCAGATCAACGAGCAGACCAATGGTCTTGGTGCGGACCGCGGCTGTGAATGCGTCGGCTACCAGGCGCACGACCCGCAGGGCCATGAGCATCCGAACCTGACGTTGAACAATCTGGTGGAATCGGTGAAGTTCACGGGTTCCATTGGCGTGGTCGGTCTCTTTATCCCCAAGGACCCGGGCAGTCCCGACCCGCTGTACAGGGAAGACGGCGAAATCGCCTTCGATTACGGGCTGTTCTGGCTCAAGGGCCAGTCGGTCGGCAACGGGCAGGCCAACGTCAAGGCGTACAACCGGGAACTGTGCAACCTCATCCAGCAGGGCAAGGCCAAACCATCCTGGATCGTCTCGCACGAGCTGCCCCTCGACCAGGCGCCGCAAGGCTACGAGCACTTCGACAACCGCGACGACGGCTGGACCAAGGTCGTCCTCCACCCCGGCGGCGCGGCCTGACCCCGACACCCCGTAGTCGCAAGCGTTCAGCTCTACGACGATGAGCCCGGCCGGTGTCGTCGTAGGGAGGCTTGCCGAAACGGTTCAGTCTTTGGGCGGGTCTCGGATCTGGCAAGGATCAAAGGAGGAGGAACTCGACAGTGCAGGTCTCGGTGCCATCGCAGCACGGTGTCGGGCTGGATCAGCAGCCGGAGCCGGCGTAGAACCTGGCGCGGCAGCGGCACCAGCAAAGGGGCGAGGAAGGCCCGGTCTTCCGCGGCGAACTTCACCCGGCCCGCACCTGTGTGTGCCGAAAACCCTGTCACCCACGCTGAGCTGTGACTTGAGGGTCACGGTGTGATCACATGGAAAGCGCTCGTGAGCCCGGCGGCGCACGCTTGAGAATCGTGACGTTCCGTCTGGCCTACCGATTCGGCTGCCTCCTGCTCGGCTGGCTGCGCCTGCTGGCCCGCTCCTCCGCGGCCAAGGATGTCGAGATACTTGTACTCCGGCAGCAGCTGGTCGTCCTGCAGCGCAGCAGCCCCAAGCCCGCCTTCACCCGCGGGGACCGCGCCCTGTTCGCAGCCCTGCTCCGACTCCTGAACAAGCGTCACCGTTCAGCGCTGAAGCTGCTGGTCACTCCGCGTACCGTGCTGCGCTGGCATGCGAGGCTGGTCGCGAAGAAGTGGACCTATCCGCACCGCGGCCCGGGCCGCCCGGCCAAGCCCGAGACACTACGCGCTCTGGTGCTGCGCCTGGCCCGCGAAAACGACGGATGGGGGTATCGCCGTATCCATGGCGAACTGCTGAACCTGGGCTGGAAGGTCGCCGCCTCCACCGTTTGGGAGATCTTGCAGCACGCCGGGGTCGACCCGGCGCCCCAGCGGACCAGCCGCTCCTGGACCCGGTTCCTCAAGGCCCAGGCCACGGGCATCCTCGCCGTTGACGTCTTCCACGTGGACACGGTGTTCCCGCGGCGTCTGTTCGTCCTGTTCTTCATCGAGCACGACTCCCGTCGCGTCCACATCGCCGGTGTCACCAGCCACGTCACCGCCGCTTGGGCCACCCAGTGCGCCCGAAACCTCCTCATGGGCCTGGACGACACA
>NZ_JAYWVC010000428.1:0-3374 GCF_036281785.1 Streptomyces chiangmaiensis
GTGCTCGTGCTGCGCTGGTTCGTCGACGGCACCCGGCTGGCCCAACTCGCCCGGGACAACGGCATCTCACTGCCGACCGCCTACCGCTACCTGCACGAGGGGCTGACCGTGCTCGCCGACCACGCGCCCGATCTGTCCACCGCTCTTGAGCGCGCGGCAGCGGCGGGGTACACCCACCTCAACCTGGACGGCACCGTCATCCGCACCGACCGCGTGGCCGCCGCCGGCCCCAACGGCGCGGACCTGTGGTGGTCCGGCAAGCACAAGCACCACGGAGGGAACGTGCAGGTCATCGCGGCCCCGGACGGATGGCCGCTGTGGGTCTCCCCGGTCCGCCCGGGCCGCGAGCACGACACCACCTGCGCCCGCGCCCACGGCCTCGTCGACGCCCTCAACCGGCTCGCCGCCACGCTGGGCATCCCCACCCTGACCGACCTCGGCTACGAGAACGCCGGAGACGGCTTCCGCCACCCGGTCAAGAAGCCCAAGGGCGGTGAACTCGCCGACAGCGACAAGGCGTTCAACGCCGTGATCCGGGGCGTCCACGCCGTCGCCGAACGCGCCAACGCCCTACTGAAGGTCACCTTCAAGGCCCTGCGCCGAGTCAGCCTCGACCCTGCGGCCATCACCCGGATCGCCCGCGCCGCCCTCGTCCTACTCCAGCTCGAACACAGCCGCACCGCCTGAACGAAGATCACCAACCGTCACGAGACGTTACCGAGAAGGGTTCAGTAGGTAAACTGCTGCCGCTACGGCATTGAGCCGCTGCATGGCTTCGTGGACGGCGCAGTGCAGGATCGCCGCGAGATCGGTGCCTCGGATCCGTGCAGATCCGCCTCCGCGGCGGTGTTCTCCGGCTGCGCTGCTGTTTGTCACAGAAACAGCTCCCTTTGCGCGAGTATAGAGAGAACGTCGAACAGGCTCATCCCGGCGGCGAACAGCAGCGGCAGACAGACGATCGCGTACCACGGCAGTCCCGCGGCGGCGCCGGAGCCTGCCATCACCATCAGCGTGACCTCGGTGGCGGTGTCGAACCCGATTCCGAACAGCAGCCCTACCGGATACATCTGTCCCGGGCGGGAGACGGACCTGGTGAGCCGGCCCAGGATGCGGTTCATGAAGCCGCGGTTGTCCAGGTGTTTGGCCAGTTCGTGCTCGTCGAACTGCCCTGCGCGCATCGCCCTGAAGACCCGCCAGATGCCGGCCAGGGCCAGCAGGTTGAGCGCGGCGATCAGGTACAGGAAGCTTCCGGATGCCAGCGTGCTGACCGCGCCCAGGTGCCGGCGCGCACTGGAGTTGTCGTTGGTCAGTGTCCCCGTCAGCCGCGTGCCCGCGGCGATCCCCGCAGCCAGCAGCACCACGACGGTGGAGTGGCCCAGTGCGAACCAGAAGCCGACGGATACGGGGCGCTTGCCGTCGGCCATGAGTTTGCGGGTGGTGTTGTCGATGGCGGCGATATGGTCGGCGTCGAACGCATGTCGCATGCCGAGTGTGTAGGCGGTCACGCCGAGTCCGAGGCCGAAGACCTCGGTGCCGACTTTGTAGTGGTGTGGAGCCACGAGGGCGGCCAGGATCCCGAACGCCGCCAGGTGCAGCACCGCTATCACGGTCAGGAGCCCGCCGGTGCGCCACCAGTCTTGGCGCTCCCAGCGGATGATCGGCGCAGCAGGTATCACCCCAGGACGGACGGCGGTCTGGTAAGGGTTTTCGGGCAGGGTCATCTGGGGTCAGCCTCTCCAGGGCCTTGCGGACGGGTCTCGTGCGGAACGACGGCAGGTCTCCCGACGGGGGAATGACAGCCCCCTGAGCACCATTGGTGCCGGGATGTCCGGCACGGCCGGCCGACGGTGGGCCGGCAGGGTGACCCGGGGGCCCGGTCCTGCCGTCTTACTAATATGAGCATATGCTCCTAAACTGTGGTGCGCCAGCCCCATCCACAGGAAGCCCCGTCTTCCGTATCCGTGCGTCGCCTCTCCGGCAGCTCGGACCGAGGGTCGTCAGCGTGGCTGATGTCGCCCCCAGTGGGGTGGCACCGCCAACCCGGCCCAGGGCCGGGCCTTGCCGTGACTCAGGAACGGTTCGGTCTTCTCTCTTCTGATCACGGTTCTTGGGCCTGATCACGATCCTGGGGCCTTGGGCCTCCTGCGGCACCGCATGCCGGGGGTCGGGAACTGGCGCAGTCGGCCCCAGGGATCCGCCTGTCCATTCTGAAGTCAGGAGTATGTGCTCGTAAATAATGGGGCCCCCGGCCGCGCCGACGGCGAGTCGCTGACCTGGGGGAATTACCGTCGCGCCTGCTGCCGAGCGCCGCAGCGGGCGGTTTCGCCGTCTTCGGCGTGATGCTGGAGGCGTCGGAGAAAAGCAATTGACCATTTATGTCCGCTGTTGCGGATATGCGAGAGGTTAGTCATGGATGGCATTGCCGATATGGGCGGTACCCCGGGTTGGGGTCCTGTGCATCCGCCGAGAATGGACGAACCGGTCTTCGCGGAGACCTGGCAGGGCAGGGCTTTCGCGCTGGCCCTTCTGGCATCGAAGGTGGCCGGGGCAAACGTGGACGCCTTCCGCCACTCGCTGGAGCGCCTGGACCGGGCCGCCTACCTGGATGAGGGCTATTTCGGCCGCTGGATCAACGGCGGGGAGCTGATGCTCACGGACAGCGCGATCCTGGCGCCGGGTGCGGTCGACGCCCGGGCCCGCAATCTGCTCGGGCAGCACGTGGAGGAGCCCCCGATCCCCGATCCCGCCAAGCCGGACTACACGGCGACTGCCGAGGGGCCGTTGCGCTCCGTGGACGCCGCCCCGGCCTTCGGTGTCGGCGAGCGCGTACGCGCCAAGGACATCTCGCCCGCCGGGCACACCCGGCTGCCGGGCTATATCCGCGGGCACGTGGGAGTCGTGGAGCTCATCCAGCCCGCCCAGGTCCTGCCGGACACCAACGCCCACTTCCTGGGTGAGAACCCGCAGCACGTCTACTCGGTGCGGTTCGACTCACACGAACTGTGGGGCACCGACGCCGAACCCTTCGCCCTCACCGTGGACATGTACGAAAGCTACCTGGAGGCAGCCTCATGACCATCACCGGCAAACCGGACGAGATACTTCCCACGTCGGTGCGCACCGAGGCGCTCGAGCAGTTGCTCACCGAGCGGGGCCTGATCGACCCCGAGGTGGTCGACGGGATCATCACCGAATACGAGACCAACGTGGGCCCGCTCAACGGGGCCAAGGTCGTCGCCAAGGCCTGGACCGACCCGGAGTACCGGCAGCGGCTGCTCCAGGACGGCACCGCGGCGATCAAGGAGTTGGGATTCTCGGGGCCCATGGGCTGGCACATCGTGGTCGTGGAGAACACCCCGACGACCCACAACGTG
>NZ_JAYWVC010000429.1:0-3343 GCF_036281785.1 Streptomyces chiangmaiensis
TGGGCGGCCTAGCGTGGGGCCCGCTTCCCGCAAGGCCGCGACCGCTTGTGCGACCAGCAAAGCGGATCCAAGATCCCCCTTGATCAAACCGCCGAACCATGCGGCGTACTCGTCGGTGACCTTGACCGCCCAAGCCAAGACGACTCCTCTCAGCTCCACAAACAAGCCCCACGTTAAGGGATGCCTTGAATGTTGGCAAGCGTTGTCTCCTGACGGATGATCTTGACCGCTTGCCAGGAGATCTTGACGGCTGGTAGCTCCTACCTGCGGGTGCCGATTATTACGTCCGAGCTGGTCAGGCTGCATGTGCGTACTCGTGGAGGAGGCCGCCGAGTCGGTCATGTCGGCGGACGTCGAGGCGGTCGAGTCGGTCTGGTTCGGTGATCGGTTCGGGGCACGGCCGCAGGGGTGCAGCGCTGTCCAGGGTGCGGTGAGGCCGATGCTGATTGTGGAAGGACTCGAACTCGCCGAGCGCGTGGAGCAGGTGGTGCGGGTGCCGAAAACCCCATCCACGCTTTGTGACGTGCAGGTTTTCGCGAACGGCCGCTGCTCGCCTGGCCTACGTCTCAAGCTGATGGATCGTGCTGCTGCGACTGCCCTACCTCGCCATGCGGCCCGCGTTCGCCCTTATCCGGCTACTGCCAACGAGCGACGCGGACAAGGACTAGCTAGCGCGCCGATCGGCTCTTTGAGGGCGTCACTCGACCCGGTGCCGGTCGCCGTGGAGCACGATCCGTACGACCTGCTCGTGCTCGACGGCGGAGGCGCGGCACCTGCCTGCCCACCGGCTGACGTGCTCCGTGTCCCGCTCGAAAATACGATTCGCGCCTGTGGCCTGCACATTTGCTGATCCTGACGAAACGGGCTCGACGTCCCTGGGACGATCTGCGGATGTCGTTGTCGATCGTTACCGCGCTCGTCCGGAACCTGATCACGGTGCCCACTGCCGTACTGCGCAGCCGCGCAGCCAAAGATGCGGAAGTGCTGGCGTTGCGACACGAGAACGCGGTAACGCGCCGCCAGGTCGCCCGCCTCCGCTACCAGCCCGCCGACCGGATCTGGCTCGCCGCACTCTCCCGGCTGATCCCTCGCGACCGCTGGCTCCAGGTCTTCACCGTCACCCCCACCACACTGCTGCGCCGGCACCGGCAACTCGTTGCGCGGAAATGAACATTCACACCGAGAACCCGCCCCGGCAGACCATCCACCACGCCCACCGTCAAGCAACTCGTCCTGCGCCTGGCCAAGGAGAACAGTACGTGGGGCCACCGCCGCATACAGGGCGAACTCGCCCGCCTGGGCTACTCGATCGCCCCATCCACGGTCTGGCAGATCCTGCACGCCGCGGGCATCGACCCCGCCCCGCAGCGCTCCGGCCCAACCTGGCGCCAGTTCCTCACCACCCAGGCCCACGGCATCATCGCCGCCGACTTCCTCCACCTCGACACAGTGTCACTCAAGCGCCTGTACGCCCCGGTCTTCATCGAGCACGGCACCCGCCGCCTCCACCTCGCCGGCGTCACCGCCCACCCCACCGCCCAGTGGACCGTCCAGCAGGCCAGAAATCTCACCATGGCGTCGGGGTGCCGCATGGACTCGCTGCGCTTCCTCATCCGGGACCGGGACAGCAAATACACCGATGCCTTCGACGCAGTCTTCAAGGCCGACGGCATGGAGGTCCTTCCCAGCCCACCCCGGGCACCGAGAGCAAACGCGATCTGCGAGCGAGCCGTGGGAACCCTACGCCGCGAAGTCCTCGACCGGATCCTGATCTACATCGAGGCCCACGCCCAAGCAGTCCTGACCAAGTACATCCGACACTACAACCGGCACCGGCCGCACCAGTCCCGGCAGCAGCTCCCCCAGACAGCACCGAACCACCCGCCCCGGCCACCGTCATCGACCTCCAGACCCACCGGATCCGACGACGGCCCGTCCTCGGCGGCCTGATCAATGAGTACCACCACGCTGTCTGACCGAATGGCATCACCGCAGCGCATAGCGTCGAATCGTATTTTCGAACGGCACAGGCTCACGGGCGGGCAGAAGCCTGGGCCCCTTGCCGGTGGCGGCGACAAGCCGTTGTCGGCAGTGGGCGTGCAGGAGTTGGGCGGGTGGGGCGTCCGGTGTGCCCGGCCCGGTGATGACGATCGCCTTGCGGCTGATCGCTTTGCGGGTCGCCCGCAGCCACTGCTCCCACTCGATGGGGCTGGACGGCGGATGGTCGGCGTGCAGCAGAAGAGCCCCGCAGAGCGGACAGCGGCCGTTCTGGCGGTTGAGTAGGTGCCAGTCGGCCTTGTCGATCAGCGGGATCACGTCCTTGCGTCGCCGCCGGGTCCAGTACTCGGTCAGTGCCGGGTCATCCGGAGACGCCCCAAACTTGACGAGCTGGTGCCGGACGATCTTCGTCCACGCGAACTTGGTGAGGAACCGTCCGCTGCCGCGGTCTCCGAAGACCCACCGGTCACCCCGGCGGGGGTTGAACTCTCCGAAGTAGCGCTGCACGATCCAGTCCTTTGGCTTGTTCGCGTGTTCGTGCTTGGCCCACTTGTAGGCGAGCTGCCACACGTAGAAGTCCAGCGAGCTGAAGGCCCTGCTGGACACCCCGATCCGGAAGTAGGCGGACCAGCCCCGGATGATCAGATTGAGGGTCCTGATCACCGCCTCGGCATTGGACCCGCGCAGGTCCCTGCTGGCTGTGGCTGCACGCACGACCCCGGACTACGTGCCGCGCGTGCCGGACGACGATTACCTGCCGTACGAGCTTCTGTTCCCGAGTGGTCCTGCGTAGCGAAGCCGGCGCTTGACGTCAGTACCTGGCGATGACCTGTCGTAGGTCCGTGCCAAGGAGATCTCCCAGTGCTCTGACGGTAGCTGGCGGCAGCGGTAGCTCGCATTCTGGATCCGTGGTCACGAGGCTGTACCTGGCGAACCCGCAGCCTCGACGTAGTCGAGGGCGTTCAAGTCCGTCTGGGCAGAGCAACAGGGCACCGTCACGGCAAGTGAGTCGAAGTAGCCGTCTGGAAGGGCTGCCGTGTCCATCGCGTTGCCCCACCAATCTTCGATATCGGAACCGCACACGGGGCATCGAACACCGCACCAGTTCTCCCCAGGGTCGATGAAGGCTGCGCCGGGGATGTCCGAGACGTCATAACCGCCCAGCGCTTCAGGAACCAGTTGCTGTAGCTGGGCCTGCGCAGCCTCGCTCGCGGCCGACGCAGGCGAAAAGTGCGGATCCTTGGGTATGAGATGAAGCAGCGTGATGCTCACGCTGCCGACCAGCCGTCCAGCGAGACCTCCGAGCCATCATTCAGGTAGTGGTGGAGGGCGCTGGCAGTGGCAT
>NZ_JAYWVC010000043.1:0-47156 GCF_036281785.1 Streptomyces chiangmaiensis
ACCGCAGCCCTCGTCCTGCTCCAGCTCGAATACGACCGCACCATCTGAACGATCACACACAGGCATGATCGCTTACCGGGAAAGGCTCATTGGGCTGCCGCAGGTTGGTCTCGAGTGGCTTCGGTCGACTGTCGGTGGGGCATGAGAGCCTCCCGGTATGAGCTACGACCTGGCTGTTTGGTAGGGCGAACGGCCAGCGGACGACAAGACCACCGGCCGCATCCTCGTCGACCTGTACAGGCGCTACATCGACGGGGAGGCCGACCCCTCCGCTGCTGCTCCGGCTGGCGAGGAAGCAGCAGGCCCGGCGGCTTGCGCCGACCGGCGTGGCGGACGTCCACGGCACGCTCGGGAAAGCCCCCGTACTCGTACCGTGGATCGATGGATCACCCGTGTGGACCAGAGACCCTGTGACCGCACTCGACTTCACGGCCGAACACGATCAAGCGCGGCTGACCTACCTCGTCATGGCGTCCAAGCCCCGCAGCCACTAGCGGATTCGTTCGAACCGTCATCCATTCCCTGTGGGCGGCTACATTCGCTGCGACAGCGTGTTCGCCGGTTCACCGGGAGGTGCAGGCGCGTGGTGATGGGGACGGAGCGGGCCACGAGTGTCGTACGGCTGGACGAGGGCCCGGTCGAGTACCGGTTGGAGCGTAGGGGCCCGGCCACCGTGGTGGTGCTGCACGGCGGCCATACACGGGCCGGGCTGGCGGTGGGCGAGGAGATGTTCGCCGAGGCGGGATACACGGTGCTGGCGCCCTCGCGGCCCGGCTACGGCCGCACCCCGCTGTCGACCGGCACCGCGAGCGGATTCGCGGACGTTGTCCCAGCCCTCTGTGCCCATCTGGGCATCACGGAGATCGCCGCGGTGGTGGGCACCTCAGGGGGTGGGACGACGGCGGTGACCATGGCCGCCCGCCATCCCGATCTGGTACGGCCGCTGATCCTGCAGAGCGCCGTCGGCTGGCTCGCCTGGCCCGACCGCCGCACCCGGCTCGGCGCGCACATCGCGTTCGCCGCGCGCACGGAGGGAGCGACCTGGGGCGCCGTGCGGGTGCTCCTGCGCCATGCGCCCGAGACGGGGCTGAGACTGCTGCTGCAGGGCCTCACCACCCTTCCGGCCAGAAGGGTGACGGCGCGCCTGGGGCCTGAGGAGCGCGCGGCGATGGTCGAGCTGTTCTGCCGGATGCGGTCGGGCCACGGCTTCCTCAACGATCTGCGGCCCACCCCGGATCTCACCGCCGAGGTCCGCCAGCCCACCCTGGTGATCGCCACTCGGACGGACGGCGGCGTGCCGTTCGCCCACGCCCAGTCCCTGGCTGCGGCCATCCCGCATGCGGAACTCGTCGAGAGCCGAGCCGACAGCCACCTGGTGTGGTTCGGGGCCGACTGGCCGGAAATCGCCACGAGAGTCTGCGCCTTCCTCGCCGACAGCCCCAGCGGAGGGACAAGTTGACGGCCCGGTACCTGTGGCGACCGACTCCGGACGTACTACAGCTTTTCCGCCGCCGCTAGTTCAGCAGGAAGGCTGTCAAGCGAGCATCAAGTGGCTGTTCACAGGCCATACTTGACGAGTGGTGGCCAGGTGGGTCCCGCCGCGGTTCGATACGGGGAGGCGATGCCTGGTGAGCAGTGCCGACAAGGGCCTCAGGAAGGTCGAAGTGCGGCTCAAGTGGGACCCGAGTCCCTTCGGGGAGCCGCCTCGACATCTCGACATCGTCGCCGCGACCTACTCCGCGGACGATCCCCAAGGGCGGCCGGTGTACGTCGTCGCTTACGACAGCCGGTCGCCGGACGGCACCATCAACATGACCCGGCACAGCCAGACCGGGCAGGGTTTCGGCTTCGTCGAGGTGATGGTGCTGGAGCTCGACCGGCTGGCGTCCTCGTTCGGCCGGGTCGTGGTGGGGGTGGTCATCCACCAGGACCGCGGGCGTCGGACCTTCGGTGACATAGAGAACGCCGCGGTTCTGGTCGCCGAGAAGTACACGGAGCTGCTGGCCGACGACTTCGCCCAGGTCGCCGACTCCACCGCCACCACGATCGCGGAGTTCGCCCGCAACGGCTCCGGAGAATGGGAGCTGCACGAGATGATCCGCGGCTTCGACAGCGCCCCGCCAGCCTTCGCCATGGAGATGGGCGCGATCCGACCTACCTGACCGGACCATATCCCAGAGGCGAGGACAGCCACCTGCGCACCCGGGGCCTCGAACCAGTCGTCTCCGCCCTCACGCACGACACCCGACTTCCCATGCTCCTGGTCAACTCACTCGAAATCGGCGGGGAATGAGGGATCGCCCGGAGGCCGGGTGCGGCGATCACGGGTGCTGCGGAGGGTGCGGTGGCGGCATGGTGGCCAGGTCGGGGGTGGCACGGTCGGCCTTGGCTGCGTCGGCGAGGGCGGCGGCTGCGGCTTCCGCGGCCTGGGCGGTGTCGCTGGCCGCTCCGGCGGCCGTGTCGTCTGCGGGTTTCTCGCGGGTGGCCGGTGACTGCGGCAGTGCCTCGGTGAACGCGCGGGATACGCCCTGGAGTGCCGAGGTGACCTCGCTGGGGATCACCCAGAAGGTGCTGCCCGGGCCCTGCGCGAGTTGAGGCAGAGTCTGGAGGTACTGCCAGGCGAGCAGCTTGGGGTCGGGGTCGTTGCGATGCACGGCCTGGAACACCTCGTCGATGGCGCGGGACTGGCCCTCGGCCTGGAGGATCGCGGCGGTACGGTTGCCCTCGGCACGCAGGACGGCGGCCTGTTTGTCGCCTTCGGCGGTGAGAATCTGCGACTGGCGTTGCCCCTCGGCGTTGAGGATCGCGGCCCGCTTGTCCCGCTCGGCCCGCATCTGCTTTTCCATCGCGTCCTTGATGGTCTTCGGAGGATCGATGGCCTTGATCTCCACGCGGTTGACCCTCAGCCCCCACTTGCCGGTGGCTTCGTCCAGCACACCACGCAGCTGGCTGTTGATGATGTCCCGCGAGGTGAGGGTCTTTTCCAGGTCCATGGAGCCCACGACATTGCGCAGGGTCGTGACGGTGAGCTGCTCGACCGCCTGAAGGAAACTGGCGATCTCGTAGAAAGCCGCTCGTGGATCGGTGACCTGGAAATACAGGACGGTGTCGATCTCGACGACCAGATTGTCCTCGGTGATGACCGGCTGCGGCTTGAAGGAGACGACCTGCTCCCGCAGGTCGATCAGGGGATGAACCCGGTCGATGTACGGGATGACGAGGCTCAGGCCGGGATTCAAGGTCCGATGGTAGCGGCCGAGCCGTTCGACATTACGAGCGCGCGCCTGGGGGACGATACGGACCGCCCGCACCACGGTGAAAACCGCGAACAGCGCGACGATCAGGCCGACAATCAAGAACGCGGAGGTTTCCATGGTTTCAGTCCCTGGGGTAGACGATCGCGGTGGCGCCGCTGATCTCTATGACGTCGACGGTCTTTCCGGCAGGAATCACCAGCGTCTCGTCGTAGGCGCGGGCCGTCCATTCCTCGCCGTCGATACGGACCCTGCCGCCCACGCCCGTCACCTCCGAGACGACGTTGGCAGTCTTGCCGACCAGAGCGTCCACACCGAAGCGCGCCGATTGAGGCTGGAGCACATGGCGCAGCGCAATGGGGCGCACGAACAGCAGGGTGACTGTAGAGACGGCGGCGAACACCAAGAACTGGAAGGGCGCCGGCAGCCCGACCGCGGCGGACCCCGCCGTGATCACCGCGGCCGCGCTCAGCATTCCGAGCGCGGCGGTCAGGGTGAAGATCTCCGCCACAGCCAACACGGCTGCGATGATCAACCAGATCAGCCACAGATCCATTGCGTGCCTCTTCTGACCGGTGCGGGTGCGGAAAGGCTTGACTCCTCTCAGTGGACCCCGGAATGCGACGCCTGCGATACCCCTGAGCAAGAACACTCTGCCGATCCAGCGATGTGGGCCAGCCCAATACGCCCCAAACGGCTACTCCCCTCCTTTGCCTCTACTTTACCCACGCAAGGAAGATCACTACTCTCCCAGGGGCGAGTCAATCTGGTGTTGATCTTCCATGGAGAGGTCGCCGATCTGACGGGACCCCGGCATGCCCGCGGATGCCAACCGCGGTCGGATCAGGGGTGTTTGGCGGCGCCGGCTTGCTGTTCTGCTCACGACGGCCAATCGCTGGACGCCGCCGTGGGACACGATGGAGGGATAGGGCCTCGCGAGGGTGCGCTTCAATCGAGCGGCTGGAGGGGGTGTGCGGGCCAGTTCGACAGTGCGGGAAGCGGCCACGCGGCGTCGCCTTGTCCTTGAGTGTCTTGGCGTCACCCACGGGTTTCTCCTTCTGCTGGTTCCGAGCGCGTGGTGTTGAAGCGGACGCGGCCGAGGCCGGAGACGGTCGCGCTGACCGTGGTGTCCGCGGTCGGGTACGTGGCCGGTGTCGCGGCACCGGCGAGCAGGATGCCCCCGGTACCAGCGGGATCCCGTACCTGGCTGCCATGCGCACGGCCTCCGGGATGGCACGCAGGGGATCGCCCAGGATCTCCGCGGTCGAGCCGCACTCCACGAGCTGAGCGTCGATCTCGAGAAGAACACCACGGTTGTCGAGGCCGGAGGGCACCGGCTGCCAGCGGCCGACCACGAACCCGGAGGCCGAGGTGTTGTCCGCGACCACGTCGGGGAGGCTGAACCGGAAGTTCCGGTAGCGGGAGTCGATGATCTCCAGCGCCGGCGCCACCGCGTCGATGACATCGCTGAGGTCAGCGGTGCCGCGGCTCGGGTCGAAGTCCGGAGCCAGCCGGAAGGCCACCTCGGGCTCGACCCGGGGATGCACGAAGTCGGCGAGGTCGATGCGTCCGCCGTTGGCAACCATCATGCCGGAGGTGAGCGTCCCGACGTTCACGTCGTCGACGCCCATCTGCGCAGCCTTGCGCCGGCTGGTGAAGCCGAGCTTGATCCCCATCAACCGGTCGCCCCGGCCGAGACGGCGGGTGACGAGCGCGCGCTGGATCCGGTACGCGTCGTCCACGGAGAACGAGCGGTTGTCCGAGAGCTGCGGGTGCGCGATGCGGGTGAGGGCGGCGGTGTCGAGCTGGGCGGCCAGTTCCTCGACGGTGACCGCGTCCAGCACGGTGGCGGCCGTCATGATGCCGACTCCTTGGCTGCCGCGAGGTCGATGGCGACATCCACGATCATGTCCTCCTGGCCACCGACCATCTGGCGCTGGCCCAGCTCGACGAGGATGTCCCGGACGTCGATCCCGTAGCGGGCCGCGGCACGCTCGGAGTGGAGCAGGAAGCTGGAGTACACCCCGGCGTAGCCGAGGGTCAGCGTCTCGCGGTCGACGCGGACCAGACGCCGCTGCAGCGGGCACACCAGGTCCTCGGCGGCGTCCTGCAGCGCGAACAGGTCGCACCCGTGGTCCCAGCCGAGCAGGTCGGCCACGGCCACGAACGCCTCGATCGGGCAGTTGCCGGCGCCGGCGCCATGGCCGGCGAGCGACGCGTCCACACGGTAGATGCCGTGCTCCACGCCGGTCACGCTGTTGGCCACCGACAGCGAGAGGTTCTCGTGCGCGTGGATGCCGATCTGCGTCTCGGGCTCCAGCACCTCGCGGTAGGCGTCCACACGGGCCACGACATCCCCCTGGCCAGAGGCCCCGCCCGCCCCTTCGCTCCTGGGACCTTTCAGGGACTTTCAGCCCCGCCCGAGGGACTTCCGAGAGACTTTCCGACGCGTAACGCGGCAAGCCCCCGAAAGACCGGAAAGGGTCTCCGTTGCAGTTCAGAGGCCCTTTCTCAGGCAGCTCCGCAGGTAGCGGCAGACGAGTCGGGCTGTACGCCGGGCACAGACCGGTCAGGACAGTCAGCCCGCCGCAGCGAGCACCAGCGGCAGAACCTGGACGGCCCCCGCCCGCCTCAGCAGACGAGCGGCAACCGCGAGGGTCCAGCCGGATTCGGTGTAGTCGTCCACGAGCAGGACGGGCCCTGGCGTACAGGCCAGGGCGCCGGCCAGGTCCTCAGGGAGGGCGAAGGCGGCGGCCAGTGCCCGAAGCCGTTGAGCGGAGTTACTGCGTCGTGCCGCGTGCGCGCCGCTCGGCCCGGTGTACGCCAAGGTGCCCAGGAAAGGAAGCCGCCCGATGTTCGCAACTCCCTGAGCGAGGGACGCGACCAGCCGGGGGCGGCCCAGGGACGGCACGGCGACGACCCCTACCGGCCGGGCAGAGGCGTCCGGGCCGTCCGACATCCAGCCGCCCGGAGAGCGCGCCCAGTCGGCGAGGACCGTCACCACGGCCTTCAACACGTCATCGGGGACGGGTCCGTCGGACGCCTGCTCGGACAGCAGCGGGCGCAGCCGGTTGCCCCAGCCGATGTCGGACAGCCGTCCCAGAGCCCGGCCGGGGGAACACTGTTCCTGGGCCGCGATGCGCCCCTTGAGGTCGACGCCCAGTGCGGGCATGCCCGTTGGCCACATCCGCCGCGGCTCGACCTCAACTCCCGGGCGATCCAGTTCCTTCTTGGCCCCCGTCAGCGCCTCGGTCGAGACCGAGGAGTCGATCCAGGCGCCAGCGCAGTTGTCGCAACGGCCGCACCGGGTCGCTCCCTCGTCGTCCAGCTGCTGGCGCAGGAACTCCATCCGACACTGGGACATACTCACGTAATCGCGCATCGCCTGCTGCTCGGCCGCCCGCTGCCGAGCCACCCACGCATAGCGCGCGGAGTCGTAGATCCACTGCTGGCCGGTGGAAATCCAGCCGCCCTTCACCCGCTTGACCGCCCCGTCCACGTCGAGCACCTTGAGCATCGTCTCCAGCCGGGTGCGCCGAAGATCCACCGCCCCCTCCAGGGCCGGCACGGACAGCGGCCGTCCCGCATCGGCGAGGGCCGAGAGGGTCTGACGAACCTGCGCCTCGGGCGGGAAGGCCGTATCGGCGAAGTAGCGCCAGATGGCCTCGTCCTCCTTGCCCGGCAGCAGCAGCACATCGGCGTGTTCCACCCCACGGCCCGCACGCCCCACCTGCTGGTAGTAGGCGATCGGCGAGGACGGCGAGCCGAGATGGACCACGAAGCCCAAGTCCGGCTTGTCGAAGCCCATGCCCAGGGCCGAAGTCGCAACCAGCGCCTTGACACGGTTCTCCAGCAGGTCGACCTCGGCCTGCAGCCGGTCGGCGTTCTCCGTGCGCCCCGTGTACGAGGCCACCCGGAAGCCGCGCTGCCGCAGGAAGGCGGTTGCCTCTTCGGCCGCGGCAACCGTCAGCGTGTAGATGATCCCGGAGCCCGGCAGCTCGTCCAGGTGCTCGGCGAGCCAGGCCAGGCGGTGCGCGGCGTCCGGCAGCTGGACGACACCAAGTCGCAGGCTTTCCCTCTCAAGCGGGCCGCGCAGTACCAGGGCCTCACCGGCACCAGTACCCAACTGCTCGGCCACATCGGCCGTCACCCGGGCGTTGGCGGTCGCAGTGGTGGCCAGCACCGGCACCCCGGGGGCAAGCTCCGCGAGCATCGCCCGCAGCCGACGGTAGTCGGGGCGGAAGTCGTGGCCCCAGTCAGAAATACAGTGCGCCTCGTCAACCACCAGCAAACCGGTCGTGGCCGCAAGCTTGGGCAGCACCTGATCGCGAAAATCCACAGAATTAAGACGTTCCGGACTTACAAGGAGAACATCGGTCTCGCCACGCTCGACCTCCTCATAGATTGAGTCCCAGTCCTCCGGATTGGCCGAATTGATAGTGCGCGCCCGGATACCCGCCCGCCCCGCCGCCTCAACCTGGTTACGCATCAGCGCCAGCAGCGGCGAGACGATCACCGTCGGCCCAGAGCCGCGACGGCGCAGCAGAGCGGTGGCAACGAAGTACACCGCCGACTTACCCCAGCCGGTGCGCTGCACCACCAGCGCACGCCGGCGCTCCTCCACCAGAGCCGCCACCGCCCGCCACTGATCCTCCCGCAGCCGCGCCGAACCTCCCGGGGCACCGACGAGCTCAGCAAGGATGGCATCAGCTTCGGCGCGGAGCTCCAGGTTGTCCATGCCCCCATGCAACCCGATGGCACTGACAATCGGCGAATCCACCCAGCGTGACAAAGTGATCACGAAGGGTGCGCCTGCCACGCAGTGATCGAGGATGGGCAGGGCAAAGCGCTCGGCCGCGACCATTCCCGATCGGCGCGTCTACGCAGGTCAGGGCCCCAGTGCCACCTGGAATTTGAATGCCACCCCAGTTCGGTAGCCCGGAACGGCTCAACAACCCCGACTTCAGGGACCGAGTGCTCCCCGAGTTGGCAGCCGCGACCGGCCTGCTGGTGGTCGACGAGGCGCACTGCATCTCCGACTGGGGACACGACTTCCGTCCCGACTACCGCCGATTGCGCACGATGCTCGCGAACCTCCCGCCCGGCGTGCCGGTGCTGGCGACGACCGCGACCGCCAATGCGCGCGTGACGGCGGACGTGGCCGAGCAGCTCGGTACGGGGGCCGGTACGGACGCCCTGGTCCTGCGCGGCCCGCTGGACCGGGAGAGCCTGAGCCTCGGCGTGCTGCGGCTCCCGGACGCCGCCCACCGGATGGCCTGGCTCGCCGATCACCTCGAAGAGCTGCCGGGCTCGGGCATCATCTACACGCTGACCGTGGTGGCGGCGGAGGAGGTCACCGCGTTTCTGCGGCAGTGCGGGCACACCGTGGCCTCGTACACCGGGAAGACGGAGAACGCCGAACGGCAGCAGGCCGAAGAGGACCTGCTGACCAACCGGGTCAAGGCGCTGGTCGCCACATCCGCTCTTGGCATGGGCTTCGACAAGCCGGACCTCGGCTTCGTGGTGCACCTCGGCTCGCCCTCCTCCCCGATCGCCTACTACCAGCAGGTGGGCCGGGCGGGGCGCGGTGTCGAGCACGCCGAGGTGCTCCTGCTGCCGGGCAAGGAGGATCAGGCGAGCTGGGAGTACTTCGCCTCGCTCGCGTTCCCTCCGGAGGAGCAGGTGCGCCGCACCCTGGAGGCCATGGCACGGGCGGAGCGCCCCTTGTCGCTGCCCGCCCTCGAGCCGCTGGTCGAACTGCGCCGGTCCAGGCTGGAGACGATGCTCAAAGTCCTGGACGTGGACGGTGCGGTGCGCCGTGTGCAGGGCGGATGGGTCGCCACGGGCGTCCCGTGGACGTACGACACCGAGCGCTATGCCTGGGTGGCCAAACAGCGCGAGGCGGAGCAGCAGGCGATGCGCGACTACGTGAGCACGAGGAGCTGCCGGATGGAATTCCTGCGCCGGCAGTTGGACGACGAGGCCGCCGCGCCGTGCGGACGCTGCGACACCTGCGCCGGACCGCAGTTCACGGACACCGTCTCCCCGGCCGCGCTGGAAGCGGCGCTCGGCGAACTCGGCCGCGCGGGTGTCGAGGTCGAGCCCCGGAAGATGTGGCCGACGGGCCTGCAGGCGGTCGGTGTGGATCTCAAGGGACGCATCCCGGCCGGGGAACAGGCGGCGCCGGGGAGAGCGCTCGGGCGGCTGTCCGACAGCGGCTGGGGCAACCGGCTGCGGCCGATGCTGGCACCGCAGGCCCCGGACGGGCCCGTGCCGGACGACGTCGCGAAGGCGGTGGTCGGCGTCCTGGCCGACTGGGCGAAGGGACCCGGCGGCTGGGCCTCGGGAAGGTCCGACGCATCGCCACGCCCGGTGGGCGTCGTCACCATGGCCTCGCACACGCGTCCGCGACTGATCCACTCCCTGGGGGCGCGCATCGCCGAGATCGGGCGGCTGCCGCTGCTGGGTTCCGTGCAGTACGCCGGTGACGTCCCACGCGTGCCCCGGAGCAACAGCGCACAGCGGCTGAAAGCGCTCGACGGTGCGCTGACCGTGCCACCCGCGCTCTCCGCGGCACTCCGGGAGGCGGGCGGTCCCGTGCTGCTGGTGGACGACATGACGGAGACGGGCTGGACATTGGCTGTCACCGCGCGCATGCTGCGGCAGGCCGGAGCGGAGGCGGTGTTGCCGCTGGTCCTCGCCGTGCAAGCGTGACCCGTCCCCTCCCGGGGAACACATTCGGCAAAGATGCAGCAGGGGATATAGCCCACAGATCGCCAGCAACCGGCCGGTGGCCTCAATTGCTCGTTGCCGCATTCCAGTTCGACGGGAAGAATTGGGGATCCGCTCCCGGCACGGTTCGTCCGTGATCCGGTAGGGCTCCGCTGGGGTGCGCACCCCCAAGTCCGACCCCGCCCGCAGTGTGGGCGCGTGGCCGAAGGGAGGATCGTGACCTTCGGATTCGCTTCGTCCCCGGTGGCGTCCATGTCGGCATCCGCCGGACTGTCCGCCGCTTCCGCCGATCCTCTGGCCCGGGTGCTCGAGCCCGCCGAGTGGGCAGCCGCAGGAATTCCACTGCTGCGCAACCCACGTGAAGTCGTCAGCGGGCTGCACGCCCTGCACCGGCCACAGCCCTCCACGGTCGTGGTGGCCGTCCTGGATCCGGACGAACAGCTGCGGGCGAGCGCCTCGTTCACCCGCCATCCCACCCCGGCGGACGGCTGGATGTTCCGCAACGCACTGCTCGCCCAACTACGCCGGGTCATTCCGCACGACCTGCGGCGCCGCACCCCCGTGCGGACGGCCGTGCTGCTCTACTGCCGCGAGGGGGACGCGCGGTGGACGGAGGAGGACGGGGCGTGGATGTGGGGACTGCGCGACGCGTGCACGCTGCACGGGCTGCGCTGCGGTTCGTACATCACCCTGACCCGAGACGGCTGGCAGGTTCTCGGCGAGGGGCGCGGCGGACGCCGCCCCAACACGCAGTCGGCGTCGCCGGAGACCGTCGATCTGGTGGGGGCACAGCCTCCGCAGCCGCGGACCGGGGGCGTCGCCTCGGAGGTACTGCACCGGGCCGCCGCCCGCTGAGCACCGCGAGGCCCCGCCGACGCCGGGTCGCGGATGCGGGTGCCGGGTCCCGTCACGACGACGTACGACCGAGCAGATGATGGCGCGCCGCAAGACGGCGGGGCGCACGAGGGAAGGCGGGGCGGGCACACGGAGGGTCATCGCATCGGTCTGACGCAAGACGCGCCACAGCGCGCCGCCCGACCAGCGATCCCCGGTGGCGTCCCGGCGGTCTCGTGCGGGATCGGACGCCCCAGCGGGGAGCATGCCGAATCGACCGCCCTACAGGTGCCAGCGAACGCGGCACCCTCGCCGACGCCCGAAGCCAGAACCGGGTGGCCCGGCTCCGGTCTCCGTGGGAACGGGCGGGACGTGAGCGATCCGGACGGCTCCGGACCGCTCAGACGCCCGCACCGAGCACCGAGTCGATCTGCTTCGGGTCGCCGCAGACGATCAGCAGGGCACCGGCCCGGCCGAGCGCCAGCGGAAGCGCGGAGGCAACGGACCCGTCGGCGCCACCGTTGACGGCGACCACGACCACCGGGCGGGCGGCGGCGCGGGAGGCCACGGAGGCGTCGGCGTAGAAGACGTCGTCACCGGCGTCGTGCTGCGCCCAATACGCGGTCTCGCCGAAGGACAGTTCGTGCGCGGCCCACGGATGCGGTTCGCCGGTGGTGATCACCAGAACGTCGCCGGGAGCACGACCGGAGTCGAGCAGCAGGTCGACGGCTTCCTCGGCGGTATCCAGCGCGCCCTCGACCGAGGCCGGGATGAGCTGGATCTGTGGGGTGGCGGAGGGGGTGGACGGCCCGGTCTTGGCCGGTTCGCGCGTGGCGCGCTGGGCCGGCGTGGGTCGGGCCCCCGGACGGCCGGGCCGCGCGGGGGCGGCGGGGCGGGGCCCGGGTACGGGACGAGGGTTCGGCGCGGTTCGGCCGCCGGCCGGAGTGGCGCGGGGACCCTGAGCACTCTCGTGAATCTGAGGCTCCTCGGGAATGAGAGGCATAGGCTGATATCTATCAAACGCCGGTGCGGCCGGCGTCGGCGGGTGGCACATGAGTGCGATCGGAACCGGTCAGAAGTCGAAGCCGAGCTGGCCCTCGATTTCCGGTGCGCTTCCGTCCGTCCAGCTGCGGACCGTCTTGAGGTGCCGCCACTGGGGCAGCGCATCAAGATACGCCCACGACAAGCGGTGGTACGGGGTGGGGCCCCGCTCCGCGAGCGCGGCCTTGTGCACGGGTGACGGATACCCGGCGTTGGCCGCAAAACCGAAGTCTGCATGGTCGATACCCAGTTCGGCCATCATTTTGTCGCGGTGAACCTTGGCGATCACCGAGGCCGCCGCGACCACCACGCACGACCGGTCGCCCTTGATCACCGTACGGACCTTCCAGGGCGCCCCGAGATAGTTGTGCTTCCCGTCGAGGATCACCGCGTCCGGGCGGACGGGGAGCCCCTCCAGGGCGCGTACGGCCGCGAGCCGAAGTGCCGCCGTCATCCCGAGGTCGTCGATCTCCTCCGGGGAGGCGTGACCGAGAGCGTAGGCCGTCACCCACTTCTCCAACTGCCCGGCGAGTTCGGTGCGCCGCTTCACGGTGAGCAGCTTGGAGTCGGTGAGGCCCTCGGGCGGCCGGCGTAGGCCCGTGACCGCCGCGCAGACGGTGACGGGACCGGCCCAGGCGCCGCGCCCCACCTCGTCTACACCGGCGATGACCTTCGCTCCGGTCGTTGCGCGAAGGGAGCGCTCGACGGTGTGAGTAGGTGGTTCGTACGGCATGGCGCCCTCAGCCTACGCCGCCAGGATCCCCGTGCGACACCCCGGTTCCCCGGGCAAGGGAACTCCCCTCGGCAACCCGCTCGGAAGGGCGACCACCGACGGCCCCGACGGGGGGATCAGCCCTGCTGAGGCCGCAGCAGCGGAAGCATCAGCTGGTCGATCATCTCCTCGATGGCCTGCTCGCCCCATTCGCTTCCGCACATCTTTGCGCGATACATCATCATCGCCGGAATGGCGTCGAAAACGTAGCCGTTCGCAGCGTCCGGCCGCACCTCACCCCGCTCGATTCCACGGGTGATGACCTCCCGCAGCAGTTTGAGGGTCGGCTCCACCACACCGTCATAGATCACACCATGGAAGCGTTCGGCTTGCAGAGTGTCGCATTCGTGAATGACGGCCCGGAGTGCAAAACCTGGGCGCGAGTACATCGCCTCACGCGCCAGCCGGCACAGCGCAAGGAGGTCCTCGCGCACACTCCCATGGTCGGGCGCCTCGTCGAAGCGCGGCAGTCCGGCCTGGAGCGCGTCGGCGACGAGATCCTCCTTGGACGGCCAGCGGCGGTAGACCGCCGCCTTGCCGGTCTGGGCGCCGGCGGCGACGCCCTCCATCGTGAGGCCGTTCCATCCGACCGTACTGAGTTGGTCCAGGGCGGCCTCGAGGATCGCGCGCTCAAGCACAGCACCACGTCGACGAAGGGAGGCCGGCTGAGCGGAGGCGGCCGTCCAGGACGAAGTACCCATCTGCGTGTCTCCGTTGAGCATGGGGAAGCGGGGATTTCGGGGAAGGGGCGAGCGGTCGGACGCAATCGCACGGCATCGAACTCAGTGAACGCTTGCGTTCACTGATGGGGACTCACTACCGTTTGAAGCGACAGTGAACGCAGTCGTTCACTAACGACTTCGTGGGGGACCCATAGTGACAACCTCTCCTTTACTCCAGAAGCAGCAGCCGGGAGTCGCCCGCCGGGCCGGACATCCCGGCATCGCACTCACGGTCATCGCGGCCTGCCAACTCATGGTGGTACTCGACGCGACGATTGTGAACATCGCACTCCCGCACATTCAAGACGCACTTCAGTTCAGCACGACCGATCTGACATGGGTGGTCAGCGCGTACACGCTCACCTTCGGCGGACTGCTGCTGCTCGGCGGCCGGGCCGGAGACATACTCGGCCGGCGCCGGGTCTTCATGACCGGCATCCTGCTCTTCACCTTCGCCTCGCTGCTCGGTGGACTCGCCCAGGAGCCCTGGCAATTGCTCGCCGCGCGTGCCCTCCAGGGCATGGGCGGCGCCATCGCATCGCCCACATCGCTCGCACTCATCACCACCACATTCCCGGAAGGCCCCGAGCGGAACCGGGCCTTCGCCGTCTTCGCCGCGGTCTCGGCCGGCGGCGGCGCGATAGGCCTGCTGGCCGGCGGCATGCTCACAGAGTGGCTCGACTGGCGCTGGGTCCTCTTTGTCAACGTACCCATCGGCGTTCTGATCGCCGTGCTCACCCCGAGGTTCATCAACGAATCCGAGCGCCATCCCGGACGGTTCGACATCGCGGGAGCGCTCACCTCGACCCTCGGTATGGCGTCTTTGGTCTACGGCTTCATCCGCGCCTCGGAGGACGGCTGGCAGGACAGCCTCACGATCGGGTCCTTCACCGCGGCGGTGGTGCTGCTGCTGGCCTTCGGCCTGATCGAGACACGGGCCAAGGAGCCGATCACCCCGCTGCGGATGTTCACCGACCGGAATCGCTCGGGCACGTATGTGATCATGCTGAGTCTGGCCGCGGCGATGTTCAGCATGTTCTTCTACATCGTGCTCTTCGTGCAGAACGTGCTGGGGTACTCGCCGATCTCGGCCGGAGTGGCCTTCCTTCCGGTGACGGTCGCCATCGCGATCGGCGCCGGCCTGTCGCAGCGGTTCCTGCCGGTGCTCGGCCCGAAGCCGTTCATGCTGGTCGGCGCGACGCTCGTCGCGCTCGGACTCGGCTGGCTGACGCTCATCAGCCCCGACAGCTCGTACCTGTCCGGCGTGCTCGGTCCGATGCTGCTGTTCGGCTTCGGCATGGGCCTGAACTTCGTCACGCTGACGGTCACCGCGGTCTCGGGTGTCGCCCAGCACGAGGCGGGTGCGGCCTCGGGTCTCCTCAACGCCATGCAGCAGGTGGGTGGTTCGCTCGGACTGTCCATCCTGACCACGGTGTTCGGCACCGCCAGCCGGGACGAGGCGGAGAAGCAGGTCCCGAACCTCATGGCGAACGGCACGGCAGAACAGAAGGCGGAGTTCGCCAAGACACACCAGCTCCCGGCCCCCTGGGGACACGAGGTACTCGCCCACAGCATCTCGACGGCGTTCGTCCCGGCCGTGGCGATGGCGGTGCTGGCCCTGGCCACGGCCGCAGTGGTCATCCGGGTACGCAAGAGCGACCTGGAGGCCCTGTCCGGTGCGGCGGGGTCCGCCGCGGGCTGACGCGGTCCAGCTCCTGTCCTCGGGTCCACGGACCGGAGGACAGGAGCCCACGACGGCCGGACGAGCGCCTGGGCAAAGGCGGCGAAAGCGCTCTCCGACCGTCCCCGCAGTCGTGGTGCCGTCCCACTGAGGCGGTCCGGGCCCAAAGCGCCCCGACCGCCTCATCTGCGCGCAGCGGTCCGGGCGACGGCGCCCGTGTATGGTCAAATCCCCCGCACGCCGGTGCGGGTACGGCAGGGATCCGCGCCGATCGCCTACTTCCAGGGCGGCGCCCAGTCCGGCAGCCGCTCCGTACGTTGCAGCCATTCCCCGGGCGGCGTCCCCGCCTTCCCGGAGGCGAGCACTCCTCCGACGATGGAGCAGGTCGTGTCCACGTCCCCGCCCACCTGCGCGGTCGTCCAGAAGGCCTGCTCATAGTCGCTGAGGGCGCGGGCCGCCGACCAGAGCGCGAACGGCACCGTGTCGTGCGCCGTCGTACGCCGCCCGCAACCGAGCACGGCGGCGACGGTTGTGGCGTCGCCGTAGTCCAGCATGTCCCGTGCCCGCCGCAGCCCGGCCCCGACGGCGCTCTTCGGGATGAGCGCCACGACACCGTCGAGCAGGGCCTCGGGGGTCGGCGGCCCCGCCGGATCGGCGGCGAGGGCGGCGGCCGCGGCGACGGCCATGGCCCCGACCACGGCCTCACGGTGCTGATGCGTGGGGTAGGCGGAGATCTCCGCCTGGTGGGTGGCCTGCTCGGGGTCGCCCGCGTACCAGGCGCCGAGGGGGGCGATCCGCATCGCCGCGCCGTTGCCCCACGACCCTCGCCCGTTGAACAGTGCCGAGGACAGCTCGCGCCAGTCGCCGCCCTCCCGTACGAGCCTCAAGAGCCGGTTGATCGCGGGCCCGTAACCACGGTCGAAGTCGTGGTGCTCCGCGAAGGAGCGTGCCAGCGCGTCCTGGTCGATACGGCGGTGCGCGGCCAGAACGGACACGACGGAGCAGGCCATCTCCGTGTCGTCCGTCCAGTGCCAGGGACCCGATGGCAGCTCGCGGCGCTTGAGCAGCGAATAGTTCGCGGGGACGAAGAACTGTGAGCCCAGTGCGTCCCCCACCGCCAGTCCGCGCAGGGAGGCCAGGGCCCTTTCCAGGCGCCCAGGGAAAGCGGAGTCAGCGGTCATGGCCCTGCCACTCTAGCCGGTGACCCAATATGGCTGCGGGTCCCGCCAGCGCTCGAACGGGTGATCGAGCCGATACTTGCCGTCCTCACCCAGGAGGAGCATGCGCGTCTCGCCGTTCCCCGGATTCGACAGCGCTTCGAATTCGGCGACCGTCCAATGAAACCAGCGCATGCAGAACAGCCGCATGGCCAGGCCGTGGGTCACCAGGAGTACGTTCGGCGGATGATCGGGGTCCTCGAAGCTGCGGAACAGGCTCTCGAGAAAGCCGCCCACCCGGTCGTACACGTCGGCACCGGACTCGCCCTGCGCGAAGCGGTAGAAGAAGTGCCCGTAGGCGTCCCTGTACGCCTTCTGGATCCTGACGTCGTCGCGGTCCTGCCAGTTGCCCCAGTCCTGCTCACGCAGCCGGGGCTCCTCGCGGACCCGGACGCGATCGGGGTCCAGACCGAAGGCGCGCAGCGTCTCGTGGGTACGGCGGTAGGGGGAGACGTACACACTGACGTGCTCCCTGCCGAAGAGCTCCCGCAACCGCTTGCCCGTCGCCTCCGCCTGCCGCCATCCCTTCTCGGTGAGCGGCAGCGCGTGGTCGGGCTCACGCTCGTAGACGGTGTCATCGGCATTGCCCACCGACTCGCCGTGTCGGACAAGGACGATGCGCCGTGGTCGTGCCATGCCAAAACCCTAGATCGGGTGACACACGAAGGGGCACCCGGGAGGCCTTGACACGGGTCACATTCGAACCGCGCCCCTCAGCACCATCCAGTTCTCCAACCCAGCCGCGTGGCCGCCCCGTGTCCGTCCGCACCACCGGCTCACACAGTCCACGAAGGCTCCAGGTCCACGATGTCACCCGTGAGGGCCGCGACGTCGGCCTCGGTCTGCGCCCTCAGAGCCAGGCGCTCGACACGCTCCTCGCGGTACTTGCCGTGTTCCGCGGCCGACTGCCACATCGACAGGATCAGGAACTCATGGCCCGGCGCCTCCCCGAACAGCCCTCGGATCATGCCCGGCGATCCCGCCATCGCCGGATTCCAGACTTTCTCCTGCATCAGCGCGAAGTGCTCGGCGCGCTCCTCGTGCACCCGGCAGTGCGCGACCCGCACCAGGTCGGCATCCGTGAAACGGGGCTCGAAGCCCGTCTTCACGTCGAAGCGGTAGTCGAAGAGTCTGACCTGCTGCTCCTTGAACGTCCCCGACTGCGCCGCGGCCAGCCGGTCGTGGGAGCGCGCCATGAACGAGTCGTAGAAGGCGCGGCTCTCCCAGAACGCGAAGATGTGCGCCACACCGGGCCTTCCCCGGCTCCAGCCCCCGCCCTGCCCCCGGAAGCCCGGTTCCCCCGGAAGCCCCGCCCACTTTCGCTGCCCCCGCTCGAAACCGCGGCGGTCCACCACAGTGCAGCGAATCCACTTGACCAGCACCGCGCCATCGTAAGGCCCTGATGCGTGGCGTCGGTCACGCTCCGGCGGAGTGCACCCGGGCGAGCGCCCGGTTGCACGAGGCACAATGGACAACTGACCCTCTCTGCACAGCAGTTCGTGACGAGGGGCGTGACAACGGGGAGGGGATGTGTGATGAGCGATCTCAACAAGGGCATCCGCAAGGTCGAGCTGGCGGTGAAGTGGGATCCGAGCCCGTCCGGACAACCGCCGACCGATCTCGACATCGTCGCCGCGACCTACCTCGCGTCGGATCCGTACGGCAACCCCGCCTATGTCGTGCACTTCGACAGCCGTTCCCCCGACGGGACGATCTACCTCGACCGCGACAGCCTCGACGGAAAGGGCTTCGGCTGGGACGAGGTCATGACGCTGGAGCTCCACCGCCTCGACAGCCGGTACGCGCGCGTGGTGGCCGGAGTCGTCATCCAGCAGCGCACGGGCCACAAGACGTTCGTCAGCGTCCTGAACCCGGCGCTTCGGCTGCGTGAGGGATACACCGTCCTCGCGGAGGACGATTTCGGCAGCGTCCTGGGTGCGACGGCGGCAACGGTGGCCGAGTTCGTGCGCGACGCCTCCGGCGACTGGACGTTCCGCCCGGGCGTCCACGGTTACGACACGGACCCGAGGGGATTCGCCCGGGTGATGGGCGGCCCTCACGATTCCTGACGCCTCCCTCGAACGGGGCGGTCGACACCGACGGGCGGCACGGCCGCCGGCGTCGACCGCCCGTCAGGGCCGGATACCGGCGCAGAGCAATCAGACACGACGCCAGGCGTGACAAAAGCCGAGGGCGATGGAGCCGCACATCAGCTCCATCGCCCTCACCAGCAGATTCACACCCTGGAGGCGCTCAAGATCAGCTACAGCCGCTCGTCGAGCCGCAACCCTCGCAGATGTAGCAGGAACCCGCCCGCTGCATCTTCGTACCGCAGGAGAAGCACAGCGGGGCGTCCGCCTGGATGCCCAGCTGCATCTCCACCAGCTCGGCACTGGTGTGCGCCTGCTTCGGGGCCGGCTGGGCCGTCGCCGCCTCGGCCCGCGGGGTGGCCACGGCCTTCAACTCCTGGGCACGCGGGGCCGACTGGGCCAGGCCCTCGACGTCGACCTCGTCGTCGGTGGGCTCGTACGAGCCGGTCTCCAGGTGGCGCTGACGCTCCTCGGCGGAGTGGATGCCGAGCGCCGAACGCGTCTCGAAGGGCAGGAAGTCCAGCGCCAGACGGCGGAAGATGTAGTCGACGATCGACTGCGCCATCCGCACGTCCGGGTCGTCGGTCATGCCGGCCGGCTCGAAACGCATGTTGGTGAACTTCGAGACGTACGTCTCGAGCGGCACGCCGTACTGCAGACCCACCGAGACGGCGATGGAGAAGGCGTCCATCATGCCCGCCAGGGTCGAGCCCTGCTTGGACATCTTCAGGAAGACCTCGCCGAGACCGTCGTCCGGGTAGGAATTGGCCGTCATGTAGCCCTCGGCGCCACCGACGGTGAAGGAGGTGGTGATGCCGGGACGACCCTTCGGGAGGCGCTTGCGGACCGGACGGTACTCGACGACCTTCTCGGCCCTGGGCTCCGCGACGCGCGCCTCGGCCCTCTCGGGCGCGCTCTCCTTCTTCTTGGCGGAGAGCGGCTGGCCGACCTTGCAGTTGTCGCGGTAGATCGCGAGCGCCTTGATGCCCATCTTCCAGGCCTCGAAGTAAATCTCCTCGACCTCCTCGACAGTCGCCGTCTCCGGCATGTTGACCGTCTTGGAGATGGCACCGGAGATCCACGGCTGGATCGCGGCCATCATCCGGACGTGGCCCATCGGGGAGATGGCGCGCTCACCCATGGCGCAGTCGAAGACCTCGTAGTGCTCGTGCTTGAGGCTCGGCGCGTCGATCACATTGCCGTGCTCGGCGATGTGGGCGACGATCGCCTCGATCTGCTCCTCCTGGTAGCCGAGGCGGCGCAGCGCCTGCGGCACGGTGCCGTTGACGATCTGCATCGAACCGCCGCCGACCAGCTTCTTGAACTTGACCAGCGCCAGGTCCGGCTCGACACCGGTGGTGTCGCAGGACATCGCCAGACCGATGGTGCCGGTCGGGGCGAGGACCGACGCCTGGGAGTTGCGGAAGCCGTTCTTCTCGCCGAGGCGGAGCACGTCCTGCCAGGCTTCCGTGGCGGCGGCCCACACCGGGGTGTCCAGGTCGTCCATGCGGACGGCCTTGGTGTTGGCGTCGGCGTGCTGCTTCATGACGCGCAGGTGCGGCCGCTCGTTGCGGGCGTAACCGTCGTAGGGGCCGACGACCGCGGCGAGCTCGGCGGAGCGCTTGTACGCCGTGCCGGTCATCAGGGAGGTGATGGCACCGGCCAGGGCGCGGCCGCCGTCGGAGTCGTACGCGTGGCCGGTCGCCATCAGGAGGGCGCCGAGGTTGGCGTAGCCGATGCCGAGCTGGCGGAAGGCGCGGGTGTTCTCGCCGATCTTCTCGGTGGGGAAGTCCGCGAAGCAGATCGAGATGTCCATCGCGGTGATGACCAGCTCGACGACCTTGGCGAAGCGCTCGACCTCGAAGGACTGGTTGCCCTTGCCGTCGTCCTTCAGGAACTTCATCAGGTTCAGCGAGGCGAGGTTGCAGGACGTGTTGTCCAGGTGCATGTACTCGCTGCACGGGTTCGAGCCGTTGATACGTCCGGACTCCGGGCACGTGTGCCAGTGGTTGATCGTGTCGTCGTACTGAATGCCGGGGTCCGCACACGCCCAGGCGGCCTCGGCCATCTTGCGGAAGAGCGCCTTGGCGTCGACCTCCTCGATGACCTCACCGGTCATACGGGCGCGCAGGCCGAACTTGCCGCCGCCCTCGACGGCCTTCATGAAGGTGTCGTTGACGCGGACCGAGTTGTTGGCGTTCTGGTACTGGACGGAGGTGATGTCATCACCACCGAGGTCCATGTCGAAGCCCGCGTCACGCAGGGCGCGGATCTTCTCCTCCTCCTTGACCTTGGTCTCGATGAAGTCCTCGACGTCCGGGTGGTCGACGTCCAGGATGACCATCTTGGCGGCGCGGCGGGTGGCACCACCCGACTTGATCGTTCCTGCGGAGGCGTCGGCGCCACGCATGAAGGAGACGGGGCCGGAGGCATTGCCGCCGGAGGAGAGCAGCTCCTTGGAGGAGCGGATGCGGGAGAGGTTCAGGCCGGCACCCGAGCCGCCCTTGAAGATCATGCCTTCTTCCTTGTACCAGTCGAGGATCGACTCCATGGAGTCGTCGACGGACAGGATGAAACAGGCGGAGACCTGCTGGGGCTGCGGGGTACCGACGTTGAACCAGACAGGGCTGTTGAAGCTGAAGATCTGGTGCAGGAGGGCGTACGCCAGTTCGTGCTCGAAGATCTCCGCGTCGGCGGGCGAGGCGAAGTACTTGTAGTCCTCACCGGCCTTCCGGTACGTCTTCACGATGCGGTCGATCAGCTGCTTGAGGCTGGTCTCGCGCTGCGGGGTGCCGACGGCACCGCGGAAGTACTTGCTGGTGACGATGTTGACCGCGTTCACCGACCAGAACTCGGGGAACTCGACGCCACGCTGCTCGAAGTTGACCGAGCCGTCGCGCCAGTTGGTCATGACGACGTCACGACGCGCCCACTCGACCTCGTCGTAAGGATGCACGCCGGGAGTCGTGTGAATGCGCTCGATACGCAGCCCCTTGGTGGCCTTGGCACCCTTTGCTCGGGAACCTCGTGCCGGACCGCTCGCCGTCTCTGTCATGCCGCCTCCCTGTATCAGGCAATAACGCCCTGACGTGCCCTTTTCTTCCCAAGGCACGGTGTTGTGTCTGCTTGTCACGCGCGTCGTGAAGGGGCGCGCGCGACGGGTCTGTGTGCGCCGCCGACGGAACCGGAATCCTCCGGCCCTCCCGTCAGTCGGCGGCGGTGACGGGTACGGGGGCGTCGGCCGCCCCTCCGGACCCGCGGTCGGTTCTCTGGCGCTCCGCGACAGCGTTCCCGTGGTCGTCGTCGTCCACGGCGGGACGCCCGCGCTGCTGTTGCCTGAGTTCCGCGATGGCGGCCTCGAAGTCCTCCAGCGAGTCGAATGCCCGGTACACGGACGCGAACCGCAGAAAGGCGACGAGGTCGAGCTCCTGCAAGGGGCCGAGTATGGCCAGACCCACGTCATGGGTGGTCAGCTCGGCGCTCCCGGTGGCCCGCACCGCCTCTTCGACCCGCTGGCCGAGCTGGGCGAGTGCGTCCTCGGTGACAGGCCGCCCCTGGCATGCCTTGCGCACGCCGTTGATGACCTTGGTACGGCTGAAGGGCTCGGTGACTCCGGACCGCTTGACCACCATCAGCGAACACGTCTCCACCGTGGTGAAACGGCGGGAGCAGTCGGGGCACTGGCGGCGCCTGCGGATGGACGTCCCGTCGTCGGTCGTACGGCTGTCGACGACACGGCTGTCCGGGTGCCTGCAGAAGGGGCAGTACATGGCTCCAACCCTCCTTTTCAGCACGACTGACGAGACCCCGTGGGCCCCACGGGCCTCTCGAAGCAGCCCCAAGCATAGGCGATCTCCCGAGCCGGGAAGACCGGGGGGACCACAACCTATGGGCCACTACTGCAATCCAACCACTACATCTAGCGATTGGCTCGTGGATTCGGCGACGACACGCAGACGAGGTGCGGATTGGCACATGCCGCACGGCCATACCGGATCGGACCATGCGTGGATACGGTGGACGCCACATGGAGAAGGGGGGTCGGTGCCGGGTCCACGGGGCGTCGGGTGGCAGACTGGGTGCCGATCAAGGCGGCCCCACAAGGCCATCGCCCCGGCGGTGAAGGGTACAGCAATGAGCGCTTTTGCCCTCCCCCACTCTCGGCTGCGCTCGAGCGGGGGGACCCCCGCCGACCGACGTCGGCCATACACCTGCGTGCCTGACCGCGTCAGATAATTCGCGGTTTTTCACTCGAACGTGTGTTTGGCGCAACCTTTCGAAAGCAACTACCGTTGTGCTGCACGGGAGACCATCGAGAGGGGCCGACGTGACCACCACCGCAGACAGTGCCACCATCACTGCCCAGGACCGCTCCCAGGGCCGACTCGAGCCGGTGCATGCCATGAACGAAGCCACGAACCACGAGGGGCCCAAGAGGTCCCTGCCCGGCCGACCTCCAGGTATCCGGGCAGACAGTTCCGGTCTGACCGACCGGCAGCGCCGGGTGATCGAGGTCATCCGGGACTCCGTGCAGCGACGTGGCTACCCACCGTCGATGCGGGAGATCGGCCAGGCCGTGGGTCTCTCCAGCACCTCCTCGGTGGCACACCAGCTGATGGCGCTGGAGCGCAAGGGCTTCCTGCGCCGCGACCCTCACCGGCCGCGCGCGTACGAGGTGCGCGGCTCGGACCAGTCGGCCTCCGTACAGCCCACGGACACCGCCGGCAAGCCGGCCGCGTCGTACGTCCCGCTCGTCGGCCGCATCGCCGCCGGTGGCCCCATCCTCGCCGAGGAGTCGGTGGAAGACGTCTTCCCGCTCCCCCGGCAGCTCGTCGGCGACGGTGAGCTCTTTGTCCTGAAGGTCGTCGGTGACTCCATGATCGAGGCCGCGATCTGCGACGGAGACTGGGTCACCGTCCGCCGTCAGCCCGTCGCCGAGAACGGCGACATCGTGGCCGCCATGCTCGACGGCGAGGCCACCGTCAAGCGCTTCAAGCGCGAGGACGGCCATGTCTGGCTGCTGCCCCACAACTCGGCCTACCAGCCCATCCCCGGCGACGAGGCGACGATCCTCGGCAAGGTGGTGGCGGTGCTGCGGCGGGTGTGACGCCCACGCGGCGGGCGGACGTTGCGACGCCCACCCCTGATCCGGGCCCCGGGACCCCTGCGCCGGTTCCGGGGCCCCATGCCGTCGGGCCACCGGAATCCCCACCACACAGGTCAGTACGCTGTCCGGCGGCCCTGGAGGGCCGCCGGACAGCGTACTGACCTGGACAAACGCGGGCCCTCACCGGGCTACGTCTCCTGCGCCTTGGCCGCCGCATCGATGGCCGCGAGCGACCTGCGCACCTGGTTACGGTCCGTCGTGTACCAGAAGCCGGGCAGTGACGCCTTCAGATAGCCCCCGTAGCGGGCCGTGGCCAGCCGCTGGTCCAGTACGGCGACCACACCGCGGTCCCCCGTCGCCCGCACCAGACGGCCGGCGCCCTGCGCCATCAGGAGCGCGGCGTGGGTGGCGGCCACCGCCATGAAGCCATTGCCCCCCGCGTCCTCGACGGCTTTCTGGCGGGCGCTCATCAGCGGATCGTCGGGGCGCGGGAAGGGGATCTTGTCCATGACGACCAGCTGGCAGCTCGGGCCGGGGACGTCGACGCCCTGCCAGAGCGAGAGCGTGCCGAACAGGCAGGCCTTCGGATCGGCTGCGAAGTTCTTGATCAACTCGCCGAGTGTCTCCTCGCCCTGGAGCAGGATCGGGAACTCGGGGATGCGGGTGCGCAGCTCTTCGGCGGCGAGTTGGGCGGCGCGCATCGACGCGAAAAGGCCCAGCGTACGACCGCCGGCCGCCTGGATCAGCTCCGCGAGCTCGTCCTGCATGTCCGCTCGGTCACCGTCCCGTGCCGGCCGCGACAGATGCTTCGCGACGTACAGGATGCCCTGCTTCGGATAGTCGAAGGGGGAGCCGACGTCGATGCCCTTCCACTTGGGCATGTCGTCTCCCTCCGTGCCCTCGGGGGCGAGGCCCAAAGACGCCCCGACGCCGTTGAAGTCGCCGCCCAGCTTCAGGGTGGCGGACGTCAGGGTCACGGAGCGGTCCGCGAAGAGCTTCTCCCGCAGGAGGCCGGAGACGGACAACGGGGCGACCCGCAGGCTCGCACCGAAGCGGTCGTGCCGTTCGTACCAGACGACATCCCACTCCGAGCCGTGGGTGATCCGCTCCGCCACGTCGTGCACGCTCTCCACGGAGGCGAGCGCCTGCTTGCGGACGGCGTCCTCGTCCTGGACGGACTTGTCGCGGGTCGTCCCTAGCGCGGAGATCACCGTACGGGCGGCGTCGCGCAGCGCCATGAGGGCGTATCCGAGATCCTCCGGGATCTCCTCGAGGCGCCCGGGCAGGGCGAGCTCCATCAGCCGCTCGAAGCCCTCGGCTGCGGTCTGGAGCTGGTCGGCGGCCTTCTCGTTGACGAGCTTGGCGGCGCGGCGCACCGCACGGTTGACCTGTCCGGGGGTGAGCTCGCCGGTGGCCACACCCGTCACCCGGGAGACCAGTTCGTGGGCCTCGTCGACGATGAGTACCTCGTGCTGGGGGAGGACGGGCGCTCCCTCGATGGCGTCGATGGCGAGCAGCGCGTGGTTGGTGACGACCACTTCGGCGAGCTTGGCGCGTTCGCGGGCCGTCTCGGCGAAACACTCGGCGCCGTACGCGCACTTCGAGGCGCCCAGGCACTCCCGGGACGACACCGAAACCTGAGCCCAGGCCCGATCCGAGACGCCCGGGGTGAGGTCGTCCCGGTCACCGCTCTCCGTCTCCTGGGACCAGTCGCGCAACCGCAACAGGTCCTGACCCAGCTTGCTGGTCGGCGCGGCGGCCTCGAACTGGTCGAACAGGCCGTCCTCCTCGTCCTGCGGCACCCCCTCGTGCAGGCGGTGCAGACACAGGTAGTTCGATCTGCCCTTGAGCATCGCGAACTCCGGACGGCGGCGCAGCAGCGGGTGCAGCGCCTCGACCGTGCGCGGCAGGTCGCGCTCGACGAGCTGGCGCTGCAGCGCCAGGGTGGCGGTCGCCACGACGACGGGCTCCCCGTGGGCGAGGGCGGGCACCAGATAGCCCAGCGACTTTCCGGTACCGGTGCCGGCCTGGACCAGCAGATGGGAACCGTCGTCGATCGCCTCCGCGACGGCTTGGGCCATGGTCACCTGACCGGGGCGCTCCGTACCGCCGACGGCTGTGACGGCGGCATGCAGGAGTTCGGGGAGTGAGGGCTTCGTCATAGCGCGACCACCCTACGGCCCGGCGCTGACAAACGGGCACGCGTTCCCGCAGCGCACCGAGGGATCACGAGCGGCATGACTGATCCAGGACGGCTGCCGGGCCGGTGGGCGGATGCGGCACGGTACTCCTCCGTGGGACATGAGTGCGTTCGGCAGGGACACCGAGGCGGACGGCTGCGAACCCGAACGGGGCACTCTTCGTCACGGACAGTGACGACGCGGAAGCACATGACGCAGGGCCCGGTCCCGGATCATCAGGGCGGCCCCCTTCTCGGGCAGGTCGACCTCGGCAGAGAAGCGGAAGCCGGCGTTCAGGAAGGCGGCGACCGAGGGGGTGTTGCGGAGGTCGGGTTCGGCGACGACACGCGAGCACGAGGGACGCCGGTCGAGGACGAGCTCGGCGACGGCGCGCAGCAGGGCGGATCCGAGACCACGTCCGCGGTCGTCGACACCGCCGATGAGGAGGTGGATTCCGGTGTCATGGGGACGGGCGGGGTAGTAGCGGGCCAGGGGGTCGAGGTCCGCGCGGTAGATCTCCCAGTAGCTCACGGGCGTGCCGTCCAGCACGCCGAGGCACGGGACGCTGCGCCCGTCACCGGCGAGCCGGGCCCGCAGATGCCGCTCGGTGACCGCGGCGTCTCCCGCCAGGTCCCAGAACACCGCCACCGCCGGGTCGTTCATCCAGCGCGTGACGAGCGGGAGATCGCGGCCCAGGTGCACCGGGACGAGGCGGAACCTGCCGGCGGGGGTGGAGGTCGCGCCCCAGTCGGCCACGTGGTCGAGGAGGTCGTCGTCCTGCGGGATACCAGGCCGCACGTCAGGCAGGGCCAGGGCATCGGCAGGGCCGTCCGGGGCATCGACGGCGAGGGGAGCCGCCGCCCTGCTCCGGCTCGCCTCGCGGTTCGCACCGAGGGCCATGAGCTGGTCGGGCAGCCGGAGATCGAGGGTGTCCTCGCAGTCCGAGCGGGGGTCCGGGCGAAGACGTCCGTCCGCACCGGATCCGGAGCCCGAGTGGGCGGCGGACCCCGCGGCCGGGACGGAGGCGATGCCGGCGCCGCTGTTCGCGTCGATGGGAGACACGTCGACGCTCCTCTCAGGAGAAGGGACGGGTCGTCTTCAGGGATGAAGGGGATTGGTGACGGTGACGTAGACGGACTGGGTGTCCACCGGGCCGACGAGTTCGTCCAGGCCGTGCAGCCGGGTCAGCAGATTGGCCTTGCAGCGCAGGACGGGTGATTCGAGCAGGCGGGCCGGCAGGGAGGTGCGCAGCCGGCCGGGCCCGGTGGTGGTGGCGGCCAGGAAGCGGCGGAAGGCGGCGAGCAACAGCCGTTCCTCGGCGAGGCCCTGAGAGCCGAACGCGCCGATGAGACCGAAGACGTTGTTGATGCCGAGGTAGTACGCGAAGCGTTCGTCGGCCACCTCGTCGGAGACGAAGGTGCCGCTGTGCTCACCGATGCCGGGCAGCCGGGCGTCGAGTTCGGCGCGGCGGGACTCTCGGAAGTAGTAGCCCTGGTTGTCGCGGTAACGGCCGCCCACGGGCCAGCCCTCCGGGTCCAGGAGGACGACGGTGTTCTGCTGGTGCGCCTCCACGGCGATGCCGGCCTCGCCGTCCAGCCAGAGCACCGGGCGCACCACCTGTTCCAGGTAGCGCAGGAACCATTCGGTGGCGACGGCGCCGCGCGAGCGGCCGGTGCGCTCGGCGAGGCGGAGGACGGTCTCGGCGAGCCGGGAGCCCGGCCCGGGGCGCTGCGGCCCGGCGGGCAAGGCGCGTGCCCTGGGCGAAACGAGGCCGGCGAGGCAGCAGGCGTCGTCCGTCGGTCCGAACGGGTTGTGGCGGATCACCACGTCCAGCCCGGCCACAGGCATGCCGGCCATATCGTCGACGGCCAGCCAGGCCGGGTCGCGCACGATGTCGAAGCGGGGGTGCACGGACCGCCACTCCTTGCCGAGTCCGCCGCGCAACAGCCGGTGCACCTCGGCGCCGCGGTGGAGTTCCTTGCGGAGGTTCTCACGTCGGGAGTTGGTGATACGCAGACCCAGCGACAGCTTCAGCATCGCCGGGACGCCCGAGCGGTGGACCGTGCGTACGGAGGAGGTGGGGCGCCAGGGCTCTCCGTGTGCCCCGAGGTCGCGGATCAGTCCGGCCTCCAGCAGAGCCGCGGCCTGTGGGCGGTGCCGGATCTCACGCGCCTGCCAGGGGTGAAGCGGCAGAGCGGTGAAGCCCTCGGGGAGTGGAAGGTCCGCGGCTGCGAGCCGTAGGGCGAGCAGGTCGGCGGGCACGGTCCGGCCGCGCTCCGTCCAGGCCGAGTCGGCCGCGAGCACGGAGGGCGCGACCGCCATCCAGTGCAGCGGGAAACAGCCCCTCAGCTCGGGCGAGTAGAGCCGCGCCTCGGCGTCGGAGAGTCCCTCGCGGCTCTTGGCCGTCGGGTGCATCGGGTGCCCGAGCAGCAGCGCCTGCTCGGCGGAGAGAAAGAGGTCCGCCTCGTCCGCGGGGCGCTCGCGTCGCTCCGCGATGAAGGTCGTGGTGCGGCGGACGGAGTCGGCGACACGGGCCACCAGATCGGCGACGTGGTCGTGGGGGAAGACCGCCGGCGAGGATGGTACGGAGGCCGGGACCGAGGCGACTGCGGGGCGGGCCGCTCCGGCCTCCCGGGCCAGCAGGGTCGCCACCGTCACGGCGTCCGCGGGAGGGGCCGACTCGGGTACGCCGGCCAGGCGCGGCAGGCCGAAGCGGTGCCAGCCGGTCAAGGACCAGTACCGGACGGGGACGAGGAGCGCCGTCGCGCCGGCCGGGAGCGGGATGCGCAGGATGCCGTCGGCCGGCGCCGCGAGATCGTGCTCGCGGACCCAGCAGCGCAGCAGGTTCTCCACGGTCGCGGCCTGGGCTGCCAGATGCGGATCGGGATGCTCCAGCAGGTCGGCGTCGCGCACCTCCCCCGGATCCGGTGAGACTGCCTCCTGCCGGGGAACCGTGGGGGTCTTCGGCGCAAGCGCGATGACCTGTGCGCCGCCGGTCTCCTGCTCGGGAATCCGGGGGCCGCCGTCGGGTGTGGGGGTGGCGTTCAAGGTCGTTCCTCGTGAGGTCTCCGGCTCGTGCGGCGACGGGCCGTGCGGTACGGGTGTGCAGGCGAGTACGGCGTCGTGGGCCTTGGTCTCCTTCGGTGGTTTCGGGCGCGGGCCGGGCTCCGGAGCCGGTCCGGGGAGCCCGGCCGGGGCCTCAGGGCTCGACGGTCCCCCGCGCCACGGCGGTTACCGCGTCCGCCAGTCGGTCCAGGACCGCACTCGTCTGCTCGTCGGTGATCGTCAGCGGTGGCAACAGCCGGACGACACTCGCGTGCCGCCCACCCAGTTCCACGATCAGGCCGCGCCGCAGGCACTCCCGCTGGACCGCGGCGGCCAGTGCGGGCGCCGCGGGGAGGGGGCTGGCCCGTCGGGCATCGGCGGTGGCGGAGTCCTGGGACATCGGTCCGTTCGCGCCGTCGGCCTCGACGATTTCGATGCCGATCATCAGCCCTCGGCCACGAACATCACCGATGAACGGGAACTCGGCCACCAGAGAACCGAGTTGGGTCAGCATGCGGGTACCGAGAGCGTCGGCGCGCTCGGCGAGGCCGTTCTCACGGACGTGGGCGAGAGTCGCCGTGCCCGCGGCCATGGCGAGTTGGTTGCCGCGGAAGGTGCCGGCGTGGGCACCGGGTTGCCAGACGTCGAGGTCGTCGCGGTAGACCACGACGGCGAGCGGCAGGCTGCCGCCGATCGCCTTGGAGAGGACCATCACGTCGGGCACCACACCACTGTGCTCGACCGCCCAGAAGCGTCCCGTGCGTCCCACGCCCGTCTGCACCTCGTCCGCGATCAACGGGATCGACCGGGCCTCGGTGATCTTGCGCATGCGGCGCATCCATGCGTCCGGCGCGGGATTGACCCCGCCCTCGCCCTGCACCGGTTCCAGGATCATCCCGGCGGGCAGTGACACGCCCGACTTGGCGTCGTCGAGGAGCGACTCGGTCCAGCGGGCTCCGAGTTCGGCGCCGCGCTCGCCGCCGATACCGAACGGGCAGCGGTAGTCCTGCGGGTACGGCAGGCGGGCCACACGGACGTCGGTCGCGCCTCCGGACACCTCCAGGGCCCCGGTGGTCATCCCGTGGTACGCGCCGGTGAAGGCCAGGATTCCGCTACGACCGGTGGCCACGCGCACCAGCTTGAGCGCGGCCTCCACGGCGTCCGTCCCGGCCGGACCGCAGAACTGCACGCGCGCGTGGTCGGCGAAGCCGGGCGGCAGGGTGCGGAGCAGTTCGGTGGTGAAGGCGTCCTTGACGGGGGTGGCCATGTCCAGGACGTGCAGCGGGGCACCCGAGTCGAGGACCTTGCGGATCGCCTCCAGGACCACCGGGTGGTTGTGGCCGAGGGCCAGTGTGCCCGCGCCGGAGAGGCAGTCGAGGTAACGGCGGCCGTCCGCGCCCTCGATGGTGAGCCCACGCGCCCGCACGGGCACGATCGGGAGGGCGCGCGCATAAGTGCGCGCCGCGGACTCGCGCGCCGACTGACGCCGCAGAATGTCCTCGTGCGCCGTGCGCACTCCCCCGGTCTCGCGTGCCGCGCGCTCCCCCTCCGTCGCCGCGCACACCTCCGGCTCGCCCTCCACCGGCACCACCGCAGTCTCCGTCACGGTCACGACGTCAGTTCCTCCCGCTGTCCAGAGGGGATGGGGCGAGCGGTTGACCACGGACAGCAGATCACCCCGTACATACCAACGACGTGAACGGCCTGTGGAAGCGGGTGAGAGCAAGATCCTTGCCGGTCGGTCCTCGACGACTGCTGCCCTCGGGAGGCCGGCACGGGTGCCGGCTCATCGCGATGGGCAGCCCCCTCGATGACATCGGAACCGAGCGGCCGGTGCCGTCCGGGTACCGGCCGACGCGGTGGCAGTGCGCCTGCGCCGCCTCCCCCGAACAGGCCACACCCGCCGGGCAGTCCTGACCGTGGGCGACCGCATCTTCGGCATCGTCCCTGCGGGCCACCGCAGGCTTCATCTCGCCAGCCTGACGCCAACGCCGTTGTACCGCCCGGACGTGAGTGACTGCGCTCGCGTCAGATCCTGGATGACCGACAGCGCGAACGCCTTGTGGCCGAACCGTTGCCGTTCCGTCGGAGGCCTCCCACAGCGCACGCATAGTGTGTGGTGCTGTTCAGCGGAAGCACATGCCCGTCCACGAGGTCCCGCCGGCACGGCGGTGCACAGTCCTCTTCACACAGGTTCATTCCAGGGGGAGTTCAGACCATGCGACCGATACGCCCGTTCTTCGCAGCCCGCCGGGGAAGGAGCGCACGCCACACGGCCTTCCCCTCGCTGGTGGCGGTCGGCCTCGCCACGGCGCTGGCGCTGACCGTGACGGCGTGCGACGCGGGCGGGGACAGCAAGGCGGGCGGCGAGGCGAGCGCGTCCGCGTCCTCCGCGAGCGACGACAAGATCCAGATCCCGGACGACATCAAGCAGAAGCTCAGGGAACACGGGATCGACATCGACAAGTGGAAGAACGGCGCCTGGAAGAACTGGGACAAGGACGACTGGCTGCGCGAGGCCGACGAGTTCATCAATCCGATCATCAAGGGTCTGTGGAACCCGGACCGGATGCGCCAGGCCGATGACCCCGACAGGGGCGTCGACGACAACGACCTCTCGGGCGATCAGGGAGTGACCGACCCGACCCCGGCACCGGTGAAGGCGCAGTCGGTGCCGGCCACGTATCACGACAACGCCCCCACTGCGGGCAAGGTGTTCTTCGACTCCCCCAAGGGCACGATGGTCTGTTCGGCGACCGTCGTCCAGGACCCGGCACACCCGGGCAAGTCCAACCTCGTGTGGACGGCGGGCCACTGTGTGCACGCCGGCAGGAACGGCGGCTGGTACCGCAACATCGCGTTCGTGCCGGCGTACAACAACTCCGGGAAGCCGGAGGCCGAGCTGAAGAACGCCACGCGCGAGGAGATCGCCCCGTACGGTGTCTGGTGGGGTGACTGGACACAGACCTCGGAGCAGTGGATCGAGCAGGGCAGCGAGACCGGCGGCCAGGGCGCGTCGTACGACTTCGCCGTGATCCATGTGACGCCCGAGCAGGGCACCGGCGGCAAGTCCCTGGAAGAGACGGTCGGTTCGGCCCTTGCTGTGGACTTCGACGCACCGGCCGTTCCGAAGGTGGACAGCATCACCGCGACCGGCTATCCGGCGGCGGCTCCGTTCGACGGCCAGAAGCTGTACCAGTGCCAGGACAAGCCGGGCCGGCTCTCGATCGAGAGGACGGATCCCACGATGTACCGCATCGGCTGCACCATGACGGGCGGTTCGTCCGGCGGCGGCTGGGTGGAGAGGGGCTCGAACGGCAATCCGGTGCTGGTGTCCAACACCTCGATCGGCCCGGTGGCCTCCGGCTGGCTGGCCGGACCGCGGCTCGGCGACGTGGCCAAGGGGATCTACGAGTCGGTCAGCAAGAAGTTCGCGAACCGGTGAGACACCCCACGTGACGGGTCCGGACGGCTGGTGACCCGCGGAAACGGGAAGGCCCGCGCCCCGGAAGGTGCAGGGAGCGGGCCTTTCGCTCGTGGGCGGAGCTCCGCCGGCAGCCGCGGCTCAGAACGCGGGGGCCGGAGCGTACGGCGCCAGCTCGGCGGCCAGCTCCTCGTGCACCCGGGCCTTGAGCAGCGTGCCCTCCGGGGTGTGCTCCTCGGAGATCACATCGCCTTCGGAGTGGGCGCGTGCCACCAGACGACCCTGCGTGTAGGGCACGAGTGCCTCGATCTCGACCGACGGCCTCGGCAGCTCGTTGTCGATCAGCGCGAGCAGCTCCTGGATGCCCTTGCCGGTGCGGGCCGAGACCGCGACGGCACGCTTCTCCGTCCGCAGCAGCCGCTGGAGGACCAGCGGGTCGGCCGTGTCCGCCTTGTTGATCACGACGATCTCGGGCACATCGGTGGCACCGACGTCGCTGATCACCTCGCGAACGGCGGCCAGCTGCTCCTCCGGCACCGGGTGCGAGCCGTCCACCACGTGCAGGATCAGGTCGGAGTCGCCGACCTCCTCCATGGTGGAGCGGAACGCCTCGACCAGGTGGTGGGGCAGGTGCCGGACGAAACCGACGGTGTCGGCCAGTGTGTACAGCCGTCCGCTCGGGGTCTCGGCCCGGCGCACGGTCGGGTCGAGGGTCGCGAACAGCGCGTTCTCGACCAGAACCCCCGCGCCGGTGAGCCGGTTGAGCAGGGAGGACTTGCCGGCGTTGGTGTAGCCCGCGATGGCGACCGACGGCACCTTGTGGCGCCGGCGCTCCTGGCGCTTGATCTCGCGGCCGGTCTTCATCTCCGCGATCTCCCGGCGCATCTTCGCCATCTTCTCGCGGATCCGCCGCCGGTCCGTCTCGATCTTGGTCTCACCGGGACCACGGGTCGCCAGGCCGCCGCTACCGCCGCCCATCTGCCGGGACAGCGACTGACCCCAGCCGCGGAGCCTCGGCAGCATGTACTGCATCTGCGCGAGGGCGACCTGCGCCTTGCCCTCTCGGGACTTGGCGTGCTGGGCGAAGATGTCCAGGATCAGAGCCGTGCGGTCGATGACCTTGACCTTGACGACGTCCTCGAGGTGGATCAGCTGGCCGGGGCTGAGCTCACCGTCGCAGATGACGGTGTCCGCGCCGGTCTCGAGGACGATGTCCCGCAGCTCGTCGGCCTTGCCGGAGCCGATGTAGGTGGCCGCGTCGGGCTTGTCGCGACGCTGGGTCACGCCGTCGAGGACGAGCGCTCCCGCGGTCTCGGCGAGGGCTGCCAGCTCGGCGAGGGAGTTCTCCGCATCCTGCACGGTCCCCGAGGTCCACACCCCGACGAGCACGACGCGCTCCAGGCGCAGCTGCCGGTACTCGACCTCGGTGACGTCCTCGAGCTCGGTGGAGAGGCCCGCGACACGGCGCAGCGCCGCGCGCTCGGAGCGGTCGAACTGGTCGCCGTCCCGCTCTCCGTCGATCTCGTGGCTCCAGGCGACGTCCTCTTCCATCAGGGCATCGGCCCGAAGGCCCTCGGGGTAGGCGTGCGCAAAGCGCTTGGCGTCCTGGGAAGGGGAAGAAGAGGAGGTCATTGGGTCCTTACGTCGTTGAGGGTTCCGTTCGCGGCGACGTGTGCTGGCGCTTTTCGGCCATACACCTCATCACAGGTGCCAACGCTCGAGCGGCCCAGGACATTCCCGGTCGCCCGCCGTCCTTGGGGCCGCGCCGCCGACCCGACGATGGTCGCACGGCACGGCCCACCGCGTCACCCGACTTGTCGCGCGGCTGTCGGGGCCTGTACAGGGTCGCGCTTCCAGTCCGGGTGCCCCGGCATCGGCGGTGTCTTCTCGCTGTACAGCCAGGCCCTGAAGAACACGCTCAGGTCGCGTCCGGCGATGACGGACGCCAGGTGCTCGAAATCGGCCGTGGTCGCCGTGCCGTCCCGGTGCACGGCGACCCAGGCCCGCTCCAGACGCTCGAAGGCGGGGCGCCCGATCTCCTGGCGCAGCGCATACAGGACGAGCGCGGAGCCGTCGTAGACGTTCGGCCGGAAGAGGCTGATCTTGTGGCCCGCCTTCGCCGGCTGGGGGTCGGCGGGCGGGCCGCCCGTCGCCCGCCACTGGTCGGAGCGGGTGTACGCCGCCTTCATACGCGTCTCCAGGGACCGGTGCGCGGTCTCCTCCGCGTACAGGGCCTCGTACCAGGTGGCGTGCCCCTCGTTCAGCCACAGGTCGGACCAGCCGCGCGGGCTGACGCTGTCGCCGAACCACTGGTGGGACAGCTCGTGCACCATGATCGACTCGACGTACCAGGCGGGATAGGCGGGGTCGGTGAACACCTGCTTCTCGAAGAGGGAGAGCGTCTGCGTCTCCAGTTCGAAGCCGGTCTGCGCCTGGGCGATCAGCAGCCCGTAGGTCTCGAAGGGGTAGAGGCCGACCTTCTGCTCCATCCAGGCGATCTGGCCGGGCGTTTTCTTCAGCCACGGCTCGAGGACCGTCGCGTCCTTGGCGGGTACGACGTCACGGACGGGCAGCCCATGCGGTCCCCGGCGGTACAGGACGGTGCTGCGGCCGATGGAGACCTGGGCGAGTTCCGTCGCCATGGGGTGCCGGGTGCGGTAGGTCCAGGTGGTGGACCCACCGGTCCGCTCGCTGCCCCTGGACACACCGTTCGCCACGGCCGTGTAGCCGTCCGGCGTGGTCACGTGGATGGTGAACATCGCCTTGTCGGAGGGGTGGTCATTGCACGGGAAGACCAAGTGGGCGGCGTCGGCCTGGTTGGCCATCACGAGCCCGTCGTTCGTGCGTACCCAGCCGCTGTCCCGGCTCTTCGCGGGCACGGGGTCGCTGGTGTGCCGCACGGTGATCCGCAGGGCGCCGCCCCTGGGGAGCGGGGCGGCCGGCGTGATCACCAGATCCTCCCCCGCGCTGGTGAAGGACGCGGGCACGCCGTTGACGTCGACGGACTGAACCGTGCCGTACGCAAAGTCGAGGTTGACGCTCTCCAAGCGCTGGGTGGCCCACGCCTTGATCTTGGTGACAGCAGTGAGGGGCTTGCTGTTGCTGCCGGGATAGGTGAAGGAGAGGTCGTACGACTGGACGTCGTATCCGGGGTTGCCGAGCGTCGGGAAGAGGGGGTCACCGATGCCCAGGGGCGTGGTGGGCGACGGGGCGCTCGCGGCGATCAGGCAGCCGGAGACGGCGGAGGCGAGCAGGGCGGCAGTCGTACGGCGGGCACGGGGGATCACGGAACGGAGGCTGTGCGGCATGGACCACCGCTACCAGCGCACACCTGTCGCGCGGTGACGACGCGCGCCGGTCACACTCGAACGGGTTCAGCGCCGACGCTCCGCCCCCAACGGGTTTGTCATACAACGCTACTGGGCGGCCGTGGGGTGCTGAGCGCGGCCCACGTCGTAGACACCGGCCACGTTCCGCATCGCACGCATCAGGGCCGGCAGGTGCGCGGCGTCCGGGAGTTGGAGCGTGTACGTGTGGCGCACCCGCTGTTGGCTGGGCGGCTCGACGGTGGCGGAGACGATCCCGACGCCTTGCAGGGCGATCGCCTCGGTGAGGTCCGCGAGAAGGTGCGGGCGCACAAAGGACTCGGCGACGAGCGTGACCCGGCACTCGGTCGTCTCGCCCCAACGCACGCCTACTTCCGCTCGCCCCGTGCCCTTCATGCGCGCCACTCCGGCGCACTCGACACGGTGGACGGTCACCACGCCGCCCCGTACGGCGAAGCCGGTGACCTCGTCGGGAGGCACGGGCGTACAGCAGCCCGCGAGGCGTACGGAGGCTCCGGGCAGGTCGGCGACCGCGTTGGCCGCCGGGGTACCGGAGGTGTCCGGGGTGGGGAGCGCGGGCAGCGCGGGCGGGCGAGAAGCAGGCCCGAGCGCCGCAATGCGCGCTGCGGTACCGTCCGGTGACGTCTCCGCGCGGTACCGCGTGTCGCCCGGGTCCAGCCCGTCGTCGGACGGGTCCTCCGGCACCGGATGTGCCGCCAGCCAGCGCTGGATGGCGATCCGTGCGGCCGGCGTGTGGGCGTGCTCCAGCCACTCCCGGGAAGGCTCCGAGGCCGGGTCCTGCCCCATGAGGAGTTGCACGGTGTCGCCGTCCTTGAGGACCGTGCTCAGTGTCGCCAGGCGGCCGTTGACACGGGCCCCGATACAGGCGTGGGCGTCCTCGCCGTACTGCGCGTACGCGGCGTCCACACAACTGGCACCCTCCGGGAGCCCCAGTGCGCCCCCGTCCTGGCGGTACACGGTGATCTCCCGGTCCTGGGCGAGGTCCTCGCGCAGCGTCGACCAGAAGGTGTCGGTGTCCGGGGCCGCCTCCTGCCACACCAGAAGCCGGGACAGCCAGCCGGGGCGGGTGGGGTCGGCCCGCTCGCCGTCGGCCGGGTCGTCGGAGGCCGGAGCGTACGGATTGCCGAGCGCGATCACGCCGGCCTCGGCCACCTTGTGCATCTGGTGGGTGCGGATGAGGACTTCGGCGACCTCGCCGTCCTCGCGCGCGATCGCGGTGTGCAGCGACTGGTACAGGTTGAACTTGGGGACCGCGATGAAGTCCTTGAACTCCGAGACCACCGGGGTCATGCAGGTGTGCAGCTCGCCGAGGACCCCGTAGCAGTCGGCGTCCTCGTTCACGAGTACGAGGAGCCGGCCGAAGTCCGCCCCACGCAGTCGGCCCCGCTTGCGGGAGATGCGGTGTACGGAGACGAAGTGCCGTGGCCTGATCAGGACTTCGGCCTGGATGCCGGCCTCGCGCAGGACGGTCCGCGCCTGCTCGGTCATCTCGGCGAGGGGGTCGTCGCCGTGCGCCGCGTTCTCGACGATCAGTTCCCTGGTGTGCTCGTACTCCTCGGGGTGCAGTACCGCGAAGACGAGGTCCTCGAGTTCGGTCTTGAGTGCCTGGACGCCGAGGCGTTCGGCGAGCGGGATGAGCACGTCCCGGGTGACCTTGGCGATGCGTTCCTGCTTCTCACGGCGCATCACGCCCAGGGTGCGCATGTTGTGCAGGCGGTCGGCGAGTTTGATCGACATCACCCGGACGTCGCTGCCGGTAGCCACGAGCATCTTGCGGAAGGTCTCGGGTTCGGCGGCGGCGCCGTAGTCGACCTTCTCCAGTTTGGTGACGCCGTCGACGAGATAGCGCACCTCCTCGCCGAACTCCTCGCGCACCTGATCGAGAGTGACATCCGTGTCCTCGACGGTGTCGTGCAGCAGGGAGGCGGTCAACGTGGTCGTCTCGGCGCCGAGTTCGGCGAGGATCAGGGTCACGGCGAGGGGGTGCGTGATGTACGGCTCGCCGCTCTTGCGCATCTGCCCCCGGTGCGAGGACTCCGCCAACAGATAGGCGCAGCGCAGCGGTTCGAGGTCCGCGTCCGGGTAGTGGGCACGGTGCGCCTCGGCGACATGGCCGATGGCGTCCGGCAGCCGGTCGCGGGTGGCCGGGCCGAGCAGCGCAGCCCGGCCCAGCCGGCGCAGGTCGATCCGGGGGCGGCTCTTCCTGCGATGCGCCCCCGGTGTCGCGGGGGCGGGGTTGGCAGGATTCGTGGCCTCCGCACTCATTGGGCACCTCCGGCTGCGTCGACCGGCGGACGGGTGCCCCATGGCGTACGCGGCGCAGGGGATGGCGACAATCCCCCGTCCGGGCCGGTGCTTGATGCTACCGAGCCCATCACGCGCGCCCGACCGGCTCTCGTCGAGCGTGAAACGGATCACCCATTCGAGCGAAGGTTCCGCACGTTTACGGTTTTCCGCCAGGGGCATGAGCGTCGACCGTCGATTCGCCCGTCCCCCGCGCCCAGGGACTGCGGATCACAGCATCCGGTGCGCTCCCGTCTGCGATACGGAGCCGTGCGGCCGGGCGACCGGCCGCGCTTTCCAGCCACGTGGCGCTACGGCGTGTCCCCGTGCACGTGCCACATCGCGCTTCACAGCGCCGCCCGTTCGCCCCCGGGGACACGTCGGCAGGCTGGATTCCGCCGGCCGTCGCGCGTCAGCGAGCCGCGGCGGCCAGCCACACGGCGTCGATCTCGCCCTCGGCGACGATCACCGCTGGTCCGGTCATCTCGATCTCGCCGTCCGGACGTTCGGTGATCACGAGGGTGCCGCCCGGGACGTCCACGGTGTACGTCGCCGGGACGCCCGTCACGGCCGGGTCGGCACCGTCACGACGGGCGGTGGCGACGGCCACCGCGCACGCACCCGTGCCGCACGAGCGGGTCTCGCCGGAACCGCGCTCGTGGACGCGCATCGCGACGTGCCGGGGCGCCCGGTCGACCACGAATTCCACGTTCACCCCGTCCGGGTAGGCCGACGCCGGGCTGAACGGGGGCGCGTCGTACAGGTTGCCGGCGTCCGCGAGGTCGTCGACGAAGGCGACCGCGTGGGGGTTGCCCATGTTCACGTTGCGCGCGGGCCAGGTGCGCTCATCGACGCTCACCTCGACGTCTCCCCCGGGCAGGATCGCCCTGCCCATGCCGACGGTGATGTCCCCCTCCGCCGAGTCGCCGCCGGACCCGGTCTTCGCGATGTGCACGGTCTTCACGCCCCCGCGCGTCGCGATGGCGAGGTCCCCCTCGCCCGCGTACCCGGCGCGCTGGAGGTAGCGTGCAAACACCCGCACGCCGTTGCCGCACATCTCCGCGACCGAGCCGTCCGCGTTGCGGTAGTCCATGAACCATTCCGCCTCGGCCGCCATCGCGCGGGCCTCGGGGTGCGCGGAGGAACGCACGACGTGCAGCAGCCCGTCGCCACCGATGCCCGCACGACGGTCGCACAGCGCCGCGACGGCGGCCGGGGGCAGGTCGATGACGTTCTCGAGGTCAGGGACGATCACGAAGTCGTTCTCGGTGCCGTGACCCTTGAGGAAGGCGATCCGCGTGCTCATTCCTCGATCGTACGGGGTCGCACCGGCACTCTGCGGCGGACGGCCGGCCCCGCACCGCGGACGGCCCGTCCGGTCTCAGGACCGCGGCATCAGCGCAGCCTGGCCACACGCCACACGGCCAGCACCACGACCGCGGCGACGACCACCGCGTACGCGAGAGCCACCCGCCAGTCGGCCCGCCGCCCGGAGCCGCGCGGCGACAGGCCGGGCCATGTGTAACCGACGCGACGCGCGGCCATCATCCCCCAGCCGGCCGCGCACGAGCAGATCAGCAGGCCGAGCATGGCGACCACGGCGCCGCCGTCACCGAACTCGAAGGCCAGGGGGAAGGCGAACATCAGGGAGCCGATCGCCGCCAGCCCCACGATGGGGGCGAGCTGCCAGATCCGCAGCCGGCGCTGCGGCCGCAGTTCGACCTCCACCTCGGGTCCGGCCATCAACTCGTCCGCGTTCGGACCGTCGGCGGTCACACCGCCCGGCGGCTCCTGACCGGGTCCGTCGGAACTGAGCCCCTGCTCCCCGCCCTGCGCGGTGTCGTACTCCGCGCCTTGTGCGGTGTCGCGAGGGCCGGCCTCCATCGCCACGCGCCCTCCCAACTCGGACTCCACTTGGTCGATCGAAGCTCGATGATGGCATGCCGCCGGAGGCCCGTATGACGGCCCGAGCGTCCCGATGCCATCACGTGATCAGGCTGTAACCGGTCGTTCGACCAACGCCAGCGCGAGGTGCGGAAGTTCCCCACGGTTCTCGGCCGCGCCACTGAGCCAGTGCACTCTCGGATCCCGACGGAACCAGGAATCCTGACGGCGCGCGAAGCGCTTGGTGGCGCGCACGGTCTCGGCGCGCGCCTCTTCCAGCGTGCACTCCTCCGCGAGCGCCGCCAGTACCTGCTGATATCCGAGTGCACGCGATGCCGTGCGCCCCTCCCGCAGCCCCCGCCCCTCCAGGGTGCGCACCTCGTCGACGAGTCCCGCCTCCCACATCCGGTCGACCCGGTGCGCGATGCGCTCGTCGAGTTCCGGGCGCGCCACGTCGACCCCGATCTGGACGGTGTCGTAGACCGAGTCGTGACCGGGGAGATTGGCGGTGAAGGGCCGACCTGTGATCTCGATGACCTCGAGGGCACGGACGATCCGGCGGCCGTTGCTCGGCAGAATCGCGTGCGCGGCCTCCGGATCCGCGGAGGCCAGGCGCGCGTGCAGCGCCCCCGGGCCACACACCGCGAGCTCCTCCTCGAGCCGGGCGCGCACCTCGGGATCGGTCCCCGGGAACTCCAGATGGTCGACCGCGCCGCGCACATACAGCCCCGAGCCGCCCACGAGGACGGGCCAGCGGCCCTCGGAGAGCAGCGCATCGATCCGGGCACGGGCGAGGCTCTGGTACTCGGCGACGGACGCGGTCACCGTCACGTCCCAGATGTCCAGCAGGTGGTGCGGCACTCCGCCGCGCTCCTCGGGCGTCAGTTTGGCGGTGCCGATGTCCATCCCCCGGTAGAGCTGCATGGAGTCGGCGTTGACGACCTCGCCGCCGAGGCGCTGGGCGAGGAACACACCCAGATCGGATTTTCCGGCCGCGGTCGGTCCGACGACGGCGATGACCCGCGGTGCGGGGGCTGCACTACTCACCGCAACAGTCTCGCAAACCTCCGGACCCCGTCTCGAACGAGTTACGTAACGCCCCCGATGCGGGTTCGTTGCCCGATGCGGGGTTCCGGTCACCGGTTCCAGGACGAATGAACCGGGCAACGCAAACGGACTCACCGAGCTGCACGGTATTTCGCCCGCACGAGTAATGTATGGAGTTGATATGGGCGTTTTTGGACGGCTTTTCCGGAGGTCGAGGACGACGGAGGAGGCCCGGTCCGCCGCGGTGGAGGCCACACGGCCGACGACCCCGGCCGGAGCGGATGCGCCCGACGAAGCGCAGGACGCGACCACGTCCGCAGCCGGGTCGAAGGGCGCGGTGGAGGTGACCATCCGGACCGCCGACCAGGCCGTCGGGATCCCGAAGCAGCAGTCCGCCGAAAAGGCCGTCGACAACGGGGCCGACGAGGGCGCCCGCAGATAACTGCCCCCGCAAGGGAAGGTGGATCATGCGTCTCGTGGACAATCTGAAAGCCAAGGTCTCGGACTTCGCGCAGCAGCACGAGGGAAAGGTCGATCGTGGCCTTGACAAGGCGGCGAAGGTGATCGACGAGAAGACCAAGGGCAAGTACAGCGACAAGATCCACACCGGCACGGACAAGGCGAAGGGCGCGATGGAGCGCCTCGCGCACCGGGAGACCGGCCCGGCGGGCGGCGAAGGGACGCCACCGGAGGCACCGCCACCCACGGCCTCCTGAAGACGTCCTGGTCGACGGAGGACACCTCGGCGGACGGCCCTGGGGCGGCATCGCCTCCCGGCCGTCCGTCATCTCCGGGATCCGGCCGAGCCCGGGCTCGCGCTACGACCAAGCCGCCACCAGGTACCCCACTCCGTACGGCGCGTCGTCGTACAGGAGCGCGCCGGAAAGGCCCGCGCCGACGGCCGCACCCGCGAGGATCTGCCAGGGGGCCCGGCCGCACGCCTTCAGCTCCTGGGCCGGCTCCACGTCCAGCGCCTGCACAGCCGCCACGTCCGCGTCCCCGAAGGCACGCGCGACCCCGGCGTCGAAGGCCGTCGCGCGCTCGTCCAGATAGCCCGGTGCCTTGAGCGTGCGGCACGCACTGCCGTCGCCCATGACCAGCAGGGCCACCCGCTCGTCCCGCCGGGCGAGCTCGGCTCCCACCTCGGCACACCGCTCCGGGGCGAGGGATTCCGCCACGCCCAGCCCTTCGACGGGCGCGTCCGCCCAGTCCGTACGCTCCAGCAGCCATGCCGCGACAGCGAGTGAGGGCGGAAGCGCACGCCCGGACGCCTCCGGATCCGGTCCGCCGGCGCCCAGCCGTACATCGACGTCCACGCCGAACCCGCGGAACGACCCCGGAGTGCCTTCCAGGTGAGGGCCGCGCCCGCTCGCGTCGGCGGGACCTACGACCATCAGCCGGTCGGGGCGGGCGGCGGCGAGCACACCCAGCGCGTCCACGCATGCGGCGCGAGCGCCGTCCAGTTCGGGCGCGGCGCCCGCGGCGACCTCGGGGACGAGCAGCGGCGGGCAGGGGCACACGGCGGCAGCGACAAGCATGATCCGCAGGGTAACCCCGCGGGAGCACCACTCGTCACTGCCCCGCGCGTGTGTGCGAAACGCAGCGCGCACGCTCACGGCGGAGATCGCCGGACCTCGCGCACGTCGGTGACGGGAGTGTCAGTCGCTGCCGCAAGCCGCGGCCGCGGGCAGAGGCTCGGGGACGCCGATCTTCGGCAGCCCCAGCATCACACCAGCCGGCTTGGCGGCCGGTGCGGCGTTCCGCTTCTCCCACGCGTCGCCCGCGGGTGTGCGGCGCACGCCCAGGACTGGCCCCTCGGCGAGCAGGTGGTGCGGTGCGGCGTACGTGATCTCGACCGTCACCACGTCTCCGGGGCGGACCTCCTCGTCCGGCTTGGTGAAGTGGACCAGGCGGTTGTCGGGGGCGCGGCCGGACAGGCGGTGGGTCGCGCCGTCCTTGCGGCCCTCGCCCTCGGCGACCATCAACTCGAGGGTGCGGCCGACCTGCTTCTTGTTCTCCTCCCAGGAGATGTCCTCCTGGAGGGCCACGAGCCGCTCGTAGCGCGCCTGGACGACCTCCTTGGGGATCTGGTTCTCCATGGTGGCGGCGGGCGTGCCGGGCCGCTTGGAGTACTGGAAGGTGAAGGCCTGCGCGAACCGTGCCTCGCGCACCACGTCCAGCGTCTGCTCGAAGTCCTCCTCGGTCTCGCCCGGGAAGCCCACGATGATGTCGGTGGTGATCGCGGCGTGCGGGATGGCGGCCCGCACCTTCTCGATGATCCCCAGATAGCGCTCCTGACGGTACGAGCGGCGCATCGCCTTCAGGACCGTGTCCGACCCGGACTGCAGCGGCATGTGCAGTTGCGGCATCACGTTCGGTGTCTCCGCCATGGCGGAGATGACGTCGTCGGTGAAGTCGCGCGGGTGCGGCGAGGTGAAACGGACCCGCTCCAGACCCTCGATCTGCCCGCAGGCGCGGAGCAGCTTGCTGAAGGCCTCGCGGTCACCGATGTCGGAGCCGTAGGCGTTCACGTTCTGCCCGAGCAGTGTGATCTCGGAGACGCCCTCGGCGACCAGGGCCTCGACCTCGGCGAGGATGTCGCCGGGCCGGCGGTCCTTCTCCTTGCCGCGCAGGGCCGGGACGATGCAGAAGGTGCAGGTGTTGTTGCAGCCGACGGAGATCGACACCCATGCCGCGTAGGCGCTCTCGCGGCGCGTCGGCAGCGTCGAGGGGAAGGCCTCCAGCGACTCGGCGATCTCGACCTGCGCCTCCTCCTGCACACGGGCGCGCTCCAGCAGGACGGGCAGCTTGCCGATGTTGTGCGTACCGAAGACGACGTCCACCCAGGGCGCCTTCTTCACGATGGTGTCGCGGTCCTTCTGCGCGAGGCAACCGCCGACGGCGATCTGCATGCCGGGCCGCTGGGCCTTCTTCGGCGCGAGGCGGCCGAGGTTGCCGTAGAGCCGGTTGTCGGCGTTCTCACGGACGGCACAGGTGTTGAACACGACGACGTCCGCGTCGCCGTCCGAACCCTCGGGCGCGCGCACGTACCCGGCCTCTTCGAGCAGCCCGGACAATCGCTCGGAATCGTGGACGTTCATCTGGCACCCGTAGGTTCGGATCTCGTACGTCATAGTGCTGGGAACGTCCGCTGCCGGGCTCCGGTCGCTGCTGCTGGTCATGGCTCAAGGGTAGGTGGTTGCCGCAGTGCGCCCACCACGGTCGGCGGCATACCTCGTGCTCGCCGCCGGCCCGGCTCCGTTCCCCCGCGTCAGGGCACGCCGGGCGAGCGTCCCGATGCCGACGCGCTCGTCGCGGCGCCGTCCGGGCCGAACAGGGTCGACCGGGCGCGCCGGACGGTCGGCGCACCTGATCACGGGCCGAACAAAGCCACGTCCCACGGCCGTCGCGCCGGCCGGACACATCGTCGGCTCGCCCGCAGGGGCGGGGCTCGCACTGCCCGGCTTCCGCCGCAGCGGCACGAGCATCACGTGCAGAAAACGTCTCCTGAGATGTTCATCAAGGAGATCGGTGATCTCGTGGCGCAGTCCGGCCATAATCGACCCATGGAGCTGCGACAGCTGGAGTACTTCGTCGCCGTGGCCGAGGAGTTGAGCTTCACACGCGCGGCGGAGCGGCTGCACGTGGTTCAGTCGGCCGTCTCCGCGGCGATCCGTTCACTGGAGCGGGAGCTGGGTCCGACGCTGTTCGAGCGCTCCTCCCAGCGCGTCACCCTCACCGCCGCCGGCGCCGCACTGCTGCCGGCGGCCCGGAACACCCTGGACTCGGCACGGGCCGCGCGTGAGGCGGCGCAGCTCAGCGAAGGGCGGCTGCAGGGCACATTGCGCATCGGGACGTTCAGCTCGCTCGTCCGTCCCGATCTGCCGGAGCTCCTGGGACGCTTCCACCGACTGCACCCGGCGGTGACGCTGAGGCTCGCGGTGTCCCCTCGGGGATCGGCGGGGCTCGTGGAGCGGCTGCTCGCGGGCAACCTGGACCTGGCCTTCGTCGCGCTGCCCGGCGACCCCCCGGCGGGACTGCATGTGCGCGAGCTCTACACCACCCCGATGTCGCTGCTCGTTCCGGCCGACCACCCGCTGGCCCGGGCGGACGTGCCGCGTGAGCTGACGGAACTCGTCGACGAGCCGTTCGTCGACACCCCGCCCGGCTACGGCAACCGTGAGGTGACGGATCGCGCCTTCGCCCGCGCCGGACTGCACCGGCAGGTGGTGCTGGAGGCGTCCGACGTCGGCACCGTCGCCTCCTACGTACGGGCCGGGCTGGGCATCGCCTTCCTGCACGACAGCACGGCCGACGTGGACGGCACGGGGCTGGCCGTCCTGCCGCTGGCGGACCCGGCCCTGCGGTGGACGCTGTCCGTGGCGGTGTCCGCGACCCGCCGCGCGAGCGCGCCGCTGCGGGCCCTGCTGGAGGTGCTCGAGGAGGCCGTGCCGGCAGGCCCGTCGCAGCAGTAGACCGTGATCGCCTCACGGCGAGCACCACGTGGCAGAACTCACAACACTTCGAACTTTGCGCAACTTTAAAGTACAGCCATGGATCTTCACGTCGCGACGAAGTGGGAGACTGCGGTCCTCGCTGGAGGGCCCGCCGACGGCCTGCACATGCAGGTCGCGGGCCGGCCCTCGGTGTTGCAGGTGACCTACCCCTGCCGGGTCGAGGCCCCGGCGGACGGTGTCCGAGTGGAGGCGGTGTACGTCTACCGGCGCCATCTCGGCGTACACGACGAACCGTTGGCGTACGGCTACGACTGCGCGAGCCCCTGATCGACGCGTCTCAGCGGATGGCGGACGGCGGCTCGGCAGCGGCCGCCTCAGCGGAGGCGGGAGACAGGCCGCGGTCCCGAGCAGCGTGACCGACGGCGGCCCGTGCTGCGGCCGCACTTGCGGCCGCAGCCGGCGAGGGCTTCCGCCCGGCGGTGGCGGTCGAGGAGGGCCGACGGGCCGGACTCCCCCCTGTGGCTTCGCACCACCGAGGCCGTTTCCTACGACTCCGGGGGCGTCCAGCCCTGATCGCGCAGGACCGCCGAGACGTCCGGGGCACGATAGTGGTCGCCCTTGAGGACCTTGCCGTCGGTCCGGCGGGAGACCGTGCCGTCCGGGCCGATCTTGGTCATGTTGGCGCGGTGGATCTCGGCGATCACGGCGTCGAGGTCGATGCCGTGCACGAGGGCCGTGCCGTAGGCGATGTACACAAGGTCGGCCGGCTCGTGCGCCAGCCGGTCCAGCGGGCCGGTGACAGACACCTCCGCGACCTCCACCGCCTCCTCGGCGAGCAGCTCTCCGCGGTGCGCGGCCAGCTCCGGGGAGACCTCCGTCGGCACGGTGCGGACGTCGAGCCCGAAGGCGAGGTGGAACTCACGGACCAGGGAGGCGGGGGAAGGGCGCATCCAGTGACCCTACCGGTCGCCGTCGCCGGTCCGCCTGCCACGCCGCGGGCCCCCGCCCTGGTCAGGGGGCCCGCGGCCTGGCAGGATCGCGCGCATGTTCCAGGCTCTCCCCCGGATCGGCAGACGCCGCGCGCTGCTGGGCTCGGCGGCCGCGTTCGTGGCCTTCGGGCTGCTGCTGTGGTGGCTGCTGCCGCTCGGCGAGGAGTCCCCGAGCGGCACGGTCACCTTCAGTACGGGCACCCCGGCCGGCGTCTACCAGAAGTACGGCATCCTGCTGCAGGAGGCGATCGCCAAGGACATGCCGAAACTGAACGTCCGGCTGCTGAACAGCGACGGGTCGCAGGAGAACGTGAAGCGCGTGGCCACGGGGAAGGCGGACTTCACGATCGCAGCGGCCGACGCCGTGGAGTCGTACAAGCTGGGGAACAAGCCGGGCGCCGGCCGGCTGCGCGGCTGCGCCCGGCTCTACGACGACTATGTGCACCTCGTTGTCCCGCGCTCGTCCCCCGTGCGGTCCGTGGCGGACCTGAAGGGCCGCAAGGTGGCCGTGGGACCGGGTGGATCGGGCGTGCGGCTGATCGCGGAGAACGTGCTCAAGGCGGCCGGGCTCGATCCGGAGAAGGACATCAGGCCCCTGTCCGACGGCATCGGGACCATGCCCGGCCTGCTTCAGCAGCACGGGATCGACGCGTTCTTCTGGTCGGGCGGGCTCCCGACCGGCGCGATCACCCACTTGTCGCAGCACTTCGCGATCCGGCTGGTCCCGATCGGCAGTGACCTGGTGGCGAAGCTGCATGCGCAGGGCGGGGCCTCGCGCTACTACCGGGCCGCCGTGATGCCCGCCGACGCCTACCCGGACGCCGAGCAGGGATCCTCCGTGCAGACCGTGGCCGTCGCCAACCTGCTGATGACCCGGCAGGACATGAACGCGGACCTGACCGAGAAGCTCACCCGTACGGTGATCGACAGCCGGGACCGTATCGGCCGCCGGGTGCATGCGGCCCAGCTGGTCGACCTGCGCACGGCGATCTACACGGATCCGCTGGAGCTGCACGAGGGCGCGCGGCGGTACTACCGGTCGGTCAAGCC
>NZ_JAYWVC010000430.1:0-3339 GCF_036281785.1 Streptomyces chiangmaiensis
CCTTAAGGATCAAGCTCACGGCCACCCCATGATGTTCAGGGGGCACACCCCTTACTGATCAAGCGGTGGCCATGGCGCTCTCTACCGCGTCAGAGGCCGGTTACGGTCCTTGGGTGTGGGGCCTCAGAAGGTCAGACTCCAGCGCTGGAGATGGCCTGGGGCCAGGTCGTAGAAGCCCGGAGTGCCGTCGGTGACGCGCAGCTTCCAGGTGCCGACCGTCGGGACCGCCGAGGCGTCGACCGTGTAGGTTGCGTGCAGCTCAGGCGTGAGCTCCCACGGTCCCCAGCTCTTCACGGGGATGACGGTCCCGTCGGGGGCGATCAGGTCGAGGACCTGGGCGTTGCTGAAGCCGTGATCGAGGTCGACCGTGACCTTGAGGTCGCTCGGGCCGTTGCCCGGCTTGCCACGGACGACCAGTGGGGACTCGACCTTCCCCCACTGCGGAATCACATACGTGGTGGGGTTGATGAAGAAGTGCCCGCCGGACTCAAGAGCGGTCCAGGTGAACGGGAGCGTCCGGGTGTCACCGGCCGCGTTCGTGATGGTGATGACCGTGCTGTAGTCGCCGGCCTTGTCGGGCGTGCCGGTGATCAGGCCGGTGCTCTCGTCGATCGACAGGCCCTGGGGCAGCGACTTGGCGGAGTAGGTCAGCGCGCCGGGGCGGCTGCTGGTCGCGTTAATCTGACGGCTGACGGGCTGTCCGGTTGCGACCGGCTCGGTCGGCAGCGGGTCGACGGCGATGTGGTTGATGTAGCCGTTCCCGACGTTGACGCCCGCCCAGGCGTTGGCCACGGCCTCGTAGGCGTCGCTCTTGCCGCCGTAGAGGTCGGCGGCGGCCCGGAGCGTCGCGGTCCGGGCGTCCTGGTAGCCGGTAGTGCTGGTCATGTAGACGGTGAGCGCGCGGTACACCACCGCGGCGGCGTTGCTCAGGCCGATGCCAGCCACCGGCCGTCCGTCGTAGGTGGGGCTGTCGTAGTCCACACCGTTGATGGTCTTCTTGCCGCTGCCCTCGGCGAGCAGGTAGAAGAAGTGGTCTCCGACCCCTGCCGCCATATGCGGTTCGGCGAACGTCGTCTCCGGCGTCCAGTAGTCCAGGGGCGCGTAGCCGACGGAGCTGATGCCGGCCTTGGAGGGAAGGTCCATGTAGCGGATGGGCTTGCCGTCACCGTGGAGGTCGTCCAGCTCGGCCATCAGGTAGTCGGGGACGTCGTTGGGGTTGTCGGCGTAGAACTCGACGGCGGAGGCCATCATGTCGCTGATCGCCTCGTTGAGGCCCGGCGCTTCGCCGAAGTTGCCCAGCCTGGCCGTGGCGGAGGTGACGCCGTGCGCCATCTCGTGCGCGGCGATGTCCAGGGACGTCACCGGGTGCTGACCGTCCGCGCCGTCGCCGTAGCTCATGCAGAAGCAGCCGTCCTGCCAGTTGGCGTTGGCGAGGTGGACCCCCTGCACTGCCTCGTAGTGGACGCGGGAGTAGCTGCCTCGGCCGTCGTTGGCTATGCCGTTGCGGCCGAAGTTGTCGTGGAAGAAGTCCCACGTCGTCTGCGCGCCGTAGGCCGCGTCCACCGCCGCGCTCTGGGGGTTCGCGGCCGTTCCGTCGCCCCACACGTCGTCGTCGTCGGTGACCAGGACACCCTGGAAGTTGCCGGTCGAGTCGAGGGTGCGGTGACCGCCGTGCTGGGGGTCGATCAGGGCGTAGGTGCCGTCGTCCTGACGGGTGGAGCCGATCGTGACCTTCCCGCTGTAGAGGCTGTTGCCCTGGGCGGAGTCCACGTGCTCGGCGTTCTCGAGGGTGGCACCGCTCGCGGCGTCGGACACGACGTGGCGTTCGCTGGGGGAGCCGTCCCTCTGCACGCCGGTGACGACCGTCTCCCAGGCCAGTGTCGGCCGGTCGTTCATCATCCAGACGACCTGGCGGGGGGCGCTGTGCGAGCCCGCCTTGCGGGTGCCTTTCGCCGCCGCGGTGCTCAGAGCCGATTTCTTCGCCGCGTCTGCCGACACCTTGGCCTTGGTCGTCGGCACGGTCAACTTCGCCTTGGAGGCGTACGTGACGGTGCGGGGCCCGTGTCGCTGATGGACCACCAGGTCACCGCCGAGCACGGGCAGTCCGGCGTACGTCCGCTCGTAGCGGGTGTGAACCGTGCCGTCGGCGTCCTCGATCACGTCCTTGGGTATCAGCTTTTCCTGAGGGCCGAGACGCAGCGAACGGGCGGTGTCCGGTGCCGCGTCGACCGCCTGGTCGAGCAAGCGCTGGCGCTGCCCGGGCGACAGCCGCATTGCCGCTACTCCCGGTCTCGCCGTGGCCTTGACCTGCGGGAGCGCTCCCAATGCCCGGTTGTCTCCGGATGGGTTGGAAGCGGAGGTTGCGCCTGCGGGCAGCGCGGAGACCGCGAGCACTGCGACCGCGATCGCCGCGGTAGCGGCCAGGCGTCGTCGGGGCCGTTGCGAGCCCTGTGGGGATCCGGCCCTGCTGGTGGAGGAATTCAACTCGTGGAGTCCTTCCGTTCGGCCGTCTGGCGGCAGCGACGGCCTCTTCGACGGGGAGGCCGAAGATCGCGGCCTTCCTCTGTGTCTGCAGCGGGTGTGAAGGTGCGGCGTGAACTACCCTTGTAAGGAGGTCATTACAGATCACGGACAGGCCTTTAACCGCCGGATCATTGTCAGTTGTGATCTTCTTCAGTCGCTGCGTCAGTCACACTGCCCACTGCCGTCGGCGACCAACCCTCAACCTTCGTTGGGTACTTCCGCCGCTGAAGCGCGCTTCTTCGGCGTCGCTCGACGACAGGTACGCGTGACAAGGCAACCGCTGCTTGCCGCATGCGCGATCGTGATCAGTTACGCGGACCCTGGCGGTTTCCTCCCTGGCATGAGTGAGCAAAAGCCGAAGCCCCCCATTACCGACTGGGTGTGTCGTTTGACAGACCCCCTGCCGGGCGACCGCGACGCACCACCGGTCCGACTGTGGTCCTCAGCCACCGGCGCCGACCCGTCCGACGTCGACTTCGTCTGGTCCTGCCACCTGCGAAGATTCGACCTGGAGCACACGTTTCGCCTGTTCAAACAGTCCCTGGGCTGGACCCGGCCCCGGCTCCGCTCACCCGAGGCGGCGGACCGCTGGACGTGGCTCGTCATCACCGTTCACACCCAACTCCGCCTCGCCGCCCCGCTCGCCACCGACCAGCGCAAGCCCTGGGAGAACACCACCCGCCCCGGCGTCGTCCTTACCCCGACTCGTGTCCGGCGCGGATTCCGACACATCCGCCCACACCTCGCCAGCCCGGCCCGCGTGCCCAAACCCAGCCGTCCCGGTCCTGGCCGCCCACCCGGCTCCAAGAACCGGCA
>NZ_JAYWVC010000431.1:0-3287 GCF_036281785.1 Streptomyces chiangmaiensis
ATGCTGCGTTGGCTGAAGACCGTCGTGGTGAGCGATGAGGAAAAGGCGCCCGTGAGGCGTCAGGTAGGGGCAGGGAAGACGATCACTGCTGAAGTGTCGAAACTCCAAGACGACGTCGAAACCGGGGTGTGGTGTAAATCCCGGGACAAGCCCGGCGGGAGCCCGCCGACTGGCCGGGCGGCGTCCGGCGCAGAGGTGACGTGAGCCCTGCCTGCCGCTCTCGTACGGAACGTGGGAAGGCGTGTCCGGCATGGCCGCGTGCAGCAGCGGGGCCACCGGGAGTGCCCGAGTCGGGGGTGCCCCGTAGGGACTTCGAGTACCGGGCCGGAGGCGCCGGCGGACCGGCCCGTAGTAGCGATGAAACCTCTGTAACGGGGGCGGAGCGAAGGAGCCGGGTCGTTCGTGGCTGTTGTTCGTTTGGTCAACCAGAGCTCTGGGAGGAGCCCGATGGACCAGCTGAAAGCATCTGGCAAGCCGTTCGACATCTCCAAGCGGGAGGTGTGGGACGCCTGGTTGAAAGTGAAGGGTAATCAGGGAGGGCCGGGGGTGGACGGGGTCTCGATCGAGGAGTTCGAGAAGGATCTGCGGGGCAACTTGTACAAGATCTGGAACCGGATGTCCTCGGGGACCTACTTCCCGCCTCCGGTCAAGGCGGTGGAGATCCCCAAAGCGCACGGTGCCGCTGGTGTCCGTGTGCTGGGAGTGCCCACTGTCGCCGATCGGGTGGCGCAGACGGTGGTGGCCACGCACCTGGAGAAGCGGGTGGAACCGGTGTTTCATCCCGACTCCTACGGCTACCGCCCGAACCGCTCGGCGCTGGACGCGATCGGGAGCTGCCGACGGCGCTGCTGGGAGTACAACTGGGTGATCGATCTCGACATCCGGAAGTTCTTCGACAGCGTGCGGTGGGACCTGGTCGTCAAGACCGTCGAGGCGCACACCGACGCCCGCTGGGCGGTGCTGTATGTGAAGCGGTGGCTGGCCGCTCCGCTGCACCTGCCCGACGGGACCTTGCAGGCCAGAGACCGCGGAACCCCCCAGGGGTCGTCGGTCTCACCCGTCCTGGCGAATCTGTTCATGCACTATGCGTTCGACATGTGGCTGGAGCGGGAGTTCCCGGCGGTCGCCTTCGAACGTTACGCGGACGACGCGGTGATCCACTGCGTCACCGAGGCCCAGGCCAGGCGCGTCCTGGCGGCCTTGCACGAACGGATGGCCCAGGTCGGGCTTGAGTTGCACCCGGACAAGACGAAGATCGTGTACTGCAAGGACAGCAACCGCCGCAGCTCCTACGGGCAAGTGGCGTTCACGTTCCTGGGGTACACCTTCCGACCGCGTGCGGCCGTCAACGGGAAGACCGGAGTGGTTTATACCTCGTTCCTCCCGGCGGTCAGCAAGGAGGCCCTGAAGAAGATGAGCGCGGTGGTGAAGTCCTGGCGACTGCACCGCCACGTGAACAGTACCGAGGCGGACCTCGCGCGATGGATCAATCCGATCGTGCGAGGCTGGATGGCCTACTATGGCGCCTTCTACCGTCACGAGCTGTCGGCCCTGCTCCACCGCATCAATACCTACCTGCTGCGGTGGATCATGAACAAGTACAAGAGGCTGGGGACCTGGAAGAAGGCCCAACGGGCGATGCGAGATGCGGTCGCCCGGCAGCCTCGGTACTTCGCTCACTGGGCCTGGGCGAAACCGGCCGTCAGATGAACAGAACGACAAGAGCCGTATGACGGGCGACTGTCACGTACGGATCTGTGGGAGCCCGGGGCTGAGATACCCCGGGCTACCCGACCATGTGGAATTCCTGACCAGCAACGGCCAGGAGGTCGTCCCCGCATGACACGCCGCGTTCCCGACCTTCCCGAAGCCCTGGTCCGCAAGCACCTTGAAGAGGTCTTGAAGACCTGCCGGGAGACCAACACCAGGCCCAGCGTCCTGATGCTGGCCTGCCGACTCGACCTCACGAACACCACGTTCCGCCGCCGCTACCCCGACATCGCTCGCGAGATCGGAGAGCAGCGGACCGCCCCCACTGCCCCGAGAACCGGACCGACCGAGCACGACCGGCTCATCGCCTGCAACGCCAAGCTCCGGCGCCGCAACCGTGACCTCAGCGCCCAACTCGCCCTGGCGGCTGCCCAGATCCAGCACCTCACCCTTCACAACCAACGGCTCCAAGAAGCTCTGGAAGCGACCTCCAACGTCACGAGCATCAGTCGGATCCAGAACCGTTGAGCCGAGCAACAAACAGCGCCGACGACGCTACGCTTCTGTGCCGTGCAGGAGACGCGCCTCGACACTGCTCGGATCCGGGCGGCTCGCCGGGTAATCGACCCGGTCTTTCTCGACACTCCGTTGTACCGCTGCGAGGCGCTGGAGCCCGACCTCGGGTGCACGGTGAGCATCAAGCTCGAAACGGCGAACCCGGTCCGCAGCTTCAAGGCCCGCGGCACCGAGGTAGTCGCGAGCCTGCTCGCCGATGCGAGCCGTGGTGTGCGCCAGCGCGGGCAACCTTGGCCAAGCCCTCGCCTGGTCCGGTCGCGGCAGGGGGCTCGACGTCACCGTCGTGGCATCCCGCTTCGCGACTCGGGCCAAGCTGGACCGCATCCGCGCACTGGGTGCCACGTTGGAACTGGTGGACGGCGACCACGAGATGGCTCGCGACCGGGCGGCGGCCATCGCCCGGTACGACGCCATCCGGCTGCTCGAAGACAGCCTGGACCTCGAGACCTGCGAGGGCGCGGCGACCATCGGCCTGGAACTGGTGTACACCGCACCGTCGTTCGACACTGTCCTGATCGCTCTCGGCGGCGGGGCACTGGCCACCGGCGTGGGCCATGTGGTGAAGGCCTTGGCACCCGAAGTCGAGGTGATCTGCGTCCAGCCGCTGGGCGCACCGGCGATGACCCACTCGTGGCACAGGCGACGTGTCATCACCACTGACTCGACCGACACCATCGCTGACGGTGTCGCCGGACGGTACCCCATCCCGGCCGTCCTGGACGATCTCCTGCTGGTCGCTGACGACGCCGTCCTGGTCCAGGAGGCGTCGATCATCGCCGGTATGCGGATGCTCCTCGACCACGCCGGCCTCGTCGTCGAACCGTCGGCCGCGCTCGGCATCGCGGCGATCCTCGAAGACCGTGACCGCTTCGCCGGCCGACACGTGGTCACCATCGTGTGTGGCAGCAACATCGACGTAGACGCCTATCACTGCTGGGTCGGCGCGGCTCCCATCCATAGATCTTGACAATTGCTCCAGCAAAAAACGACAGAGAGATGTG
>NZ_JAYWVC010000432.1:0-3281 GCF_036281785.1 Streptomyces chiangmaiensis
AAGCGCTGGGCCCGCCGGGTGAGTGGAAGTACCTCATGGTCCGCTCGCGTTGACGAGCGGGCACTGGCTTCTCTGCGCTCGGCCCGCGCCCAGGCTCGGGAAGTCGCCTGGCTGCAGGCCGCGGAACGAGGCGAGGGCTGGCCCGCGGGAGCTGGCCGACTCCTCCCGGCGCCTGTCCCAGATGGTCCCTTGCGGCCTGGAGGGGCACCGGCGAAATGCGCCGATCGGAACCATAGAGGCGCCCGACCATGAGCACGGGTCAGTTGGCAGGCCGTGTTTCGGGAAGGGCGTGCTCGATCAGTACGCGGGCGGCCTCGAGGGCGTCATGGCGGGGGCAGGGGCTGTCGAGGGAGGTCTGCAGGGCGGTGGCGCCTTCGAGGAGGACGTTCAACTGTCGGCCCAATTGGTCCGGGTTGGCGGCACCTGCACGGGCGGCGACGCCGGTGAGCTGCTGGGTGATGCCGTTCTTGTGGTGGTGGACCAGTTCCTGCACGTCGGGCATGTGCCCTGCGGCTTCGACGGCGGCGTTGTGGAGCGGGCAGCCGCGGTTCGTCAGACGCCCTGAGGGTCCCGAGGTTGCCTCAGCGAGCATGGTGAACAGTGCCAGCAACTGGTCTTGGGGGGAGAGTCCCTGGCGGCTCAGGTTCTGTTCGATTCGCCGGGTCATTCCGGCCTCGTAGTTGCGCAGGTATTCCTCCACCAGCGCGTTCTTGGTGGGGAAGTGCTGGTAGAAGGTGCGCGTGGAGACCTCGGCGGTCTCGACCAGGCGGGCGATGCCGGTGGCGTGGATGCCCTCTTCGTAGAAGAGCTTCGCGGCTGCCTGCAGGATGCGCTCGCGCGCGCCCCGGCCGCCACGGTGCCGGATAGCAGCTGTGCTCTCTGTCTCCATGCCACAAGTATAGCAATCGCTTTACTTCGGTGACTGGGTGCGTTAGCTTCAAAGTACAGCGATCGCTTTACTCATTTGGCATCGTGCGCACAGCGCCCGATGGGCACTGTCGCGCTGCGCCTGCGCCCGTGCCGAAGCGAATCGCCCCAGCCGCTCACCGGAGAGACCCCATCATGCACATCAAGCCCTGCCTTCCGGCGAAACGAATATCGCGATCGGTCGGGTTCTGGCTACTGGCCGTCACGCTCCTGGCGTTCTTTGCCGCGGCGAGCGCGTTTTCCCCGCTCCTGGTGGTGTACCAGCACCGTTGGGGCTTCTCGCCGTCCATGCTCACCACGATCTTCGCGGTCTACGCCCTGGGTCTGCTGGTCGCGCTGCTGACCGTCGGGGGGCTCTCCGACTACGTCGGCAGGAGGCCTGTGCTCGCCGGCGCGCTGATCGTGGAGGCAGCGTCCATGGTCGTGTTCCTCACTGCCGAGGGTGTGGGGTTGCTGCTGGTGGCGCGCATCATGCAGGGGCTGGGGATCGGTGCGGCGGTAGGGTGCATCGGCGCCGGGCTGCTGGACCTGCAGCCCTCGCCCACCTCACGCCTTGGCTCGCTGTTGAACAGCGCCGCGCCGGCCGTCGGGCTGGGGCTTGGGGCGCTGGGCTCCGGAGTGTTGGTGCAGTACGCCCCCGCCCCCACGATGCTGGTCTTTGCCCTGCTCGTTGCCGTCTTCCTGGTGCTGACCGTGGTGGTGTTCTTCCTGCCCGAGCCGGTCACACCCCGGCCGGGCGCCTGGGCCTCGCTGCAGCCACAGGTGGCGGTGCCATCTCAGGCGCGCCGGGCCTTCCTGGCGATCATGCCCTGCCTTGTCGCCACCTGGGCGATCACCGGGTTCTACCTCTCTCTGGTCCCCTCGCTGGCCGTGGGGGTTCTGCACATCGGTAGTCATCTGGTGGGCGCTTTGGCGCTGACCACGTTCTACGGCGCGGGAGCCGTGGCCTCACTGCTGTCGCGCAACCTGGCGCCGAACCGGGTCATGACCGTGGGATGCGTGGCTCTGGCCGCAGGGGCCGGTCTGACCCTGCTCGCCCTGGTCGGGCCCTCGACGCTGCTGTTCTTCCTCGGAACCGCCCTCGCGGGCGCCGGCTGGGGCAGCTCTCTCCTGGGCTCCTTCGGCGCGCTGGCAGCACTGGCCGGCCCCACGGAGCGGGCGAAGCTGTTCGCCTCCGTCTATGTCGTCAGCTATATCGCCTTCGGCGTTCCCGCCCTAGCGGCCGGGCTGGTCATACCGACCCTCGGCCTGCGCGCCACGACGATGTGCTACGGCGCCGCGGTCATCGCGCTGGCGCTGCTGGCCGTCCTCATAGCCGCCGTTCGCAGGCGCACAGCCAGGACTATGGCAGCTGCCCTCTCCGAGGCCCTGGCCGTCGACAGCCCTTCCTGTACGGGGGCGACCAAGGCCGCGCCATGACCCATCATCTGTCAGTAGGGGTGGAGCGCGCCCGCTTTCCTCGAGGTCCACTCGGCCCGGCGTTCCGAACTGCGCCGGGGGTCCGATGGCTTCTAGGCGTATTGGCCGGTGGGGTAGGCGGCCGCGGCTCCGCGTCCGTCCGGTGTCAGATCGAGAACGCTCCAGATCGGCCAGATCGGGTCGAGGTGACGGGAGTCTCCGCCGTCGAACATTAGTTCGGCCCCCCATCGGTGGTGGATTCCGTCCTGCTCGCGTGAGAACACGTTCAGCATCGGTACTTGCTCGCCGTCTGGCGTCTCGGCGTGGTAGTCGCGGTTGAAGGTGTTGTTCGGCGCGGACAGCAATTGCATGTACTGCAAGTTGTGCCAGCCGCGGTCTGCTGCGTAGGTGCCAAGTCGATCGGCACTCGTCTTGGCGACCACGGCGACGTTGATCCGCGCGGCGAGGTGCTGGACGAATCCGTCGATTCCGTCGACGACCGAGGTGCACGACGGGCACGGCTGCTCGTCCATCGGGAGCAGGGCCGTTCTGCCGGGGGCGCTCGCCCGCGGGTCTTCGGACCAGCGCGGGAACATCATGCTGTATACAACCAGTATGTCCTTGCCCGGTGCGAACAGCTCGGAGAACCGTACCGTACGGCCGCTACCCGCGGCCTCGAAGACGTAGTCCTCCGGGATGAGGCCCCCGAGGGGGAGCGCCCGTCGCTGAGCGGAGACCTCCTCGTTCAGCCGCCGGAGCTCCGCCTCCGCCTTCAACAGTTCGTCGCGGGCGCTGCGATACTCGCTCGACTCTCCGGGGAACCGCCGGTTCGTCCCCGCTGCGCGGAGCAATGAACTCCACTTGTTCATGTCACGCGCACCGCCGATGACGGCCATTGTCTCCGACCTTTCCTATGCTCCGAACTCGAGATTTTTTCCATTCAATATCGGTAAAAC
>NZ_JAYWVC010000433.1:0-3281 GCF_036281785.1 Streptomyces chiangmaiensis
CTTCGGATAGAGCACAACGGTTCTGAGGTCGTTGCCTTCTGGGTCATGGCCCCAGTGTACTCGGATTTGAGTTGGGGATTCAGAGTCAAATATGTAGCGTGCGGCAGTACCGGTCCCGGCAGGCTCCGGCCCATGCACCCGCTCGAAAGGACCCCTGCCCATGACTACGCTCCGCCCCGTGGCGAGCTTCTGGACCGCCGCCCTAGCGGTTGTGCCGGCCCTGTGGGCCGGCGCGGCCCCGTCGGTGGTCTATCCGGTGTACGCCCAGGGGAAGCGATCGAGATGAGAGCCCTGGCCATGTGAACAACGGTGCCTGCAGGTGCCGCTGGAACGGTCGACACGCGGTCGCAGCCGTTGGCGCGGCAGAAGCCTGCGGGGCCAGATTCGAGCCGATCATCGGCAGCATCCCAGTACGCGCTCGGGCTGGAACCGGCCGATGCGGGCTATGACTACTCGGTGCTGTCGGAGTTCCGTGACCGGCTCGTCGCAGCGGCCGGCGGCCGGGAGATCCTGGACGCGGTGCTGGCCGCAGCCCGCCGGTGGGGCCTGGTGACCGTCCGGGGCGGCGCGAGGACCGACTTCACTCACGTGCTGTCTGCGGTGTGCGAGCTCAACCGGCTGGAACCGGTCGCGGAGACCCTGCGCTCGGCGCTGAATGCCGTGGCCCTGGCCGAGCCCGGCCGGCTGAACGAGCGTGCCCGGCCGGAGCGGTTCAAGCACTACGCCACCCGGGCTGTGGACTCTCGCTTCCCCAAGGAGCGGTCCCGGCGTGATCAGACGTATCGGCGGATCGGCGGCGACGCTATGCACCTGTTCCGGATGATCTGGGCCAAGGACTCTCCGCCGGGATTGCGCAGGCTGCCGGAGGTGGAGGTGCTGCGGCGGGTGTGGGTGCAGTGCTTCCACCTGGTCGACAGGGAGGTGGCCTGCCGGGGCCCAAAAGACCGGCTACCAGGCCTGATGCGCTTGGTGACCCCTTATGACCTGGATGCCCGCACCGGCGGGAAGCGCGACATCGACTGGGACGGCTACAAGGTCCACGTCACCGAAACTTGTGAGGAGAACACCCCGCACCTGGTCACGAGCGTGGTGGTCACCCTTGCCAGCGTCTCCGACGATCGGATGACGGTCCACGCGGAAGCACCCCTTCACCACTTGCACCGAGGCGAGGCTGAAGACCGCCACCTGGATTGCGGACTTCTGCAGCACGAAACGGCGCTATGGCGCGGCTGGCGGGAGGCCGCCCGTCGAGCTCGAACGGATCATCCAGGAGGCGCGAGCCCGGACCGATCAGGAAGGCCGGGCTGCAATAACCAACGTCTCTACGCTTCCGTTCCAGGGGATTGGCAGGGCGATACGAAGACCTTTGCGGGATGAGGCTCCGGTCGGCCGCGAAGCACGTGGCGAACGACCTGGCAAAGCCTGGGACACCCGATGACGGGTGCGCCGGGCGCGGAGCGCGACAACGCTTCCGGCGCGTTCCGTTGCCGGGGCTGCTCTCCGCCGGATCAAGCCAGCTCGTATGGGCCCTGCATCCGGCTTCTGGCTGCGACGAGACGATGGTGCGGGCTTCACACCCGGGCGCGGATTGCAGCGCCTCACGACGTAACCGAGGCTTCGACAGAGCCATTGATCGTGCGGGACAGGAGCCCGCGCTGGCGTGCGGCGTCGGTAAGCAGCCCCTGCAGACACCGTCGCCCATAGTGCAACCGGGATTTCGCGGTGCTGGCAGGGATGCTCAGGATCTCCGCGATCTCCACGTGGGAGAAGTCTTCAACGTAGGCCAGGTATACGACGATCGCGAGCTTCAGCGGGAGTTGCTGCAGCGCGACTTTCACCGCATGGTCCGACAGCCGGCCCAGAGCCTGCGCCTGGGCGGTCTGGGGAACATGCAACGTCGGGCGTCCTGTGCCGGACAACCGGCCGATGGGGCGTCGCGTCGGAGAGCTTGAGCGCGCGGGGCGCTGTCGCTCGCCACAGGCATCGCATGCGGTGTCGGCCAGGACCCGAAACAGCCACATCCTGGGATCTGTCTGCCAGGTCAACGACCCGAAGGCGTCGAAAGCCCTGAGGTAGGTCTCCTGGATCAGGTCCTCGGCGTCGCGGCGGTCGCGGGTCATCTGTACCGCGGCCGCGTACAGCCGGTCGATGAACGGCATGGCCACACGCTGGAAGAGCTCGACGAGTTCGGCTGGATCCGGCGCGGCGGTGGGAGCGCCGATCAAAGTGCCGGTGTTCAGCGGAGTGGCGATCTCGTAGTCAGTGCCTTCAGTGACAGGGATGCGTCGATCCTGTTGCAGCAAGACGGCTCGTTGTGTGCGACGACTGCTCACGCGCGTCTCTTTCTCGTGCGGTGTCGGGAGGGAAGCCGGGTCCGGGACGGTGCTCGGGCTCACTGCTGCTTTCCTGAGGCATTGAGAACTGCAGGACGGCGATGCTGTCCTCGGCCGGGACGCCAGAGGTCAGGCAGGCCGTCCGCTGCTGCTCGTCCACGGTGCTGGCCGTTGGAGAGAAACACGTCGCGCACGTGGAGGGCGATCACGCTGTTCAGTACGTCGGTGGAGTGAACCTCGCCGGTTCGGAACGTTCCGCTGTCGGTGACGTTGCTCAGGGAGAAGTCGAGGCGCCCGGCTTCTGCGGTCGCGGCCTCGATGGCTGTTTCAACCCTGGAGTCGTCGGTGATGCCGGCGGCTTCCCGCGGTCGGTGCGTCGCCGGCAGCTCCGTCGGCTCGGCGCCAGGCCCGGAGGTACGGCTGCGGTTCATCGGCGCCATCACGGCGCGCTCTGCCGGGTTGCCGTCCAGGACGATCGGGTCGAAAGCAGTGGTCATGGTCTCCTCCTCGAGATAGGTGATGCTCAGCGGCCCGGGCACCCCGCTGCCGCACCAGCGAATGCCTGCCCGAGCAAGTAAATCATATGTCCGAACAGGTAAATCTCATGCACCCATCCCCGGGTCAGGCATGAAGCACATCACACACTCCCACCTGTTCATGTCTCTGCCTAAGCCTGGATGGCGCTCGGGGCTGTCGACCATCAGGTTAGGATCAAGTTGTTCAGGCAGGAAAGTGAGGAAGAGATGGCGCAGTCCACACCAGAGACCGGGAACGGGCCCGCGGGGACGGGGCGGGAGGTCACCGTCTCGGCGCCGGCCGCGGCCGGCACCGAGACGGTCAGCAACGCGATCGTCCGCCTGACCCGCCTGCACCGCATGGTCGCGGGACAACTGCTGCGCCGCATCGGCCTTCATCCGGGCCAGGAACTGGTCATGATGCACCTGTGGG
>NZ_JAYWVC010000434.1:0-3274 GCF_036281785.1 Streptomyces chiangmaiensis
GTATTTGGTGAATTTCTCCCTCGTGTTCACGGGCGCGGATCCAGTCGACGTCGTGTGCAAGCGCGAGAACCTGGCCGCGCACCGGGGCGCACTGCCGGTTCAGGTCGTCTGCGGCCAGGCCCGAAGCACGGTGGCGATCCTCGCGGCGGTGCAGGCGGGGTCCCGCAGCAGGTCGCGCAGGGCGACGGCATCCTCGCGGGTGGGCTTGACCGGGATGCCGGAGGCTTCCAGGTACATCACGCCGGTCGCGGCGGCGACGGCGAGGTTGGAGCGCTCCAGCCAGCGGCAGCGGCCGAGGATGTGCACCAGGGCGGCGGCACGGGCGTAAGGGCCGTCGTAGACGGGCTGCTCGAGCAGCTCGGCCCGGTGGCAGGCGACCGCGGCTACCGGCACCCCGTAGTCGTCTGGGGCCGGGTCCCCGGCGCCCGCGAGCTCCGCGACCTGCAGGATCCAGGGAACATCGATGAACAGGTCCATTACGCGGCGTGCGCTCCCCGCGTGTCACGGTCGGCGTCTTCAGCCTCGTCGAAGACGGCCTGGTGATCGTCGAGGAAGCGCCGCGCGGCGTCCAGGCCACGGTGCCGCAGTCCGCGGGCGTCGTCCTTCACGAGGGAGGCGATGTAGTCACCCACGCTCAGGCCGCGGTCCTTGGCGCGGGCCCGGGCAAGTTGCGCGACGTCGTCATCGACGCGTGCGCCGAGCTGTGTCTTTTCCTTTGCCATCCTCCGATGATAACAGCTGTTACCACACGGGGGCGCGGTGTCCGGCAGGTGATCGGTGCCGGGGCCCAGCCCGCAGCCGTACGCTCCCCATCGCCCGGCACGGCGCAGGCCGCTTCAGCGAGTGTCCTGTGGGCTGTTGAAGAGGTCGGCGAGCGCCGGGGCGTCGGCGGGGATCCTGTGGTAGGAAACCAGGCCGCGGCCGGACCGGCGTAGATGGGCGGCCGCCTGGGCGTGGTCGGGGATCGTCTCGGCCAGCTGGGGGTTGTGACTTGTCGCCGCGCGGCGCGACTCGTACGACCCCGCCTCCCGCCAGTCCGCGGCGGCGGTGATGCGGCCGGTCATGGGCATCACGCAGGGAATCAACACGCACGCGAGCCGGGACGCCGTCAGCCGGCCGGCGGCAAGCTCGCCGGCGCGGACGGCGTCGACCAATGCCAGCAGCGGGATCAGTGCCCATGCAACGCGGCCAGCGTCGTCGGGCGGCGGGTCGCGTCCCTCGCGGTCCGATGTGCCGAGCCAGGACAACCGGGGCGACTCGGGACGCTGATCAGGGTCCGGGCTGGGGGTTGTTCATCCCGATGATGACCCCGATCACGATGATCGCGATCAGCAGATAGAACCGCGTCTTCAGGCTCACGCCAACCCCCTCCCAACCCCGCCCTGTCGAGTGGGTCGCCGTAGCTCACCTGGCCGTGGCCTCACCGTACCGGCCGCCCGCGTGCGCTTGGGTACCCGGCGTCTATCCGGCCACGTACGCCTTGCGGCATTCCGCCTCGACGATGTCGATCTTCTCGGTGGTGAGCTGCTGATCCTCAGGGGAGAGCCGGGGCTGCGAGCTGTAGGCGGAATTCTGACTGACGCTGCTCTGCTGCCGGATCGGCTGGAACGGGAGGCTCATAGGGTTGGGGGATGGCGAACCTCCCTGTCGGCGCTTGGATACGCCGGCACATAGAGATGATCTGCAAGGACTGCCTCAAGACCGGCGAGTGGCCGCCCGGAGAGCTGTCCGAGGACGGCGTGTGGGAAGTCCGCTCCTGCCCCAACTCCCGTTGCAATGGCACCTGGAAGACGCGGGCTCTGTACGTCGCGGGACCCGGTGACGCAACCGAGCCCAACGCGTTCGATTAACCGGGACAGGTCCTCTGACACGCATGGATCGGGGGTTGAGGAACATCCATGTCAGATCGTGCGTCAAGCCGACGTCGGCCCCGGTGGCGCCGGCCGGTAGCGGGCGGGACGCTGGGGGGCGTGGTGCGCCGGGACGGTTGGTGCTCCGCACGCGGGGCGTCCGCGGGGCGTCGTCCTCTACGCCTGCTGGAGCTGGCGGGCCTGCCTGCGGTAGCCGCCGGGAGGTGTTCCCAGTTCGCGTTTGAAGGCGAGGGAGAAGGCGGCTTCGGAGCCGTACCCGACGGCGTCCGCGATGGCGGCGACGGTCTGCTCGGTGGTCGCCAATGGGGCGGGGTCTCACTGGCGCGCAAGACCAGGATCGGCTGTCTTGACGATCACCCGAAGCAGGTGTGGAACAGCGGACGCAACGAGATCGTCAAGCGCTTGCCGACACCTGCGAGATGTGCGGGTCCCATGGCGGTGTCGAGGTGCACCACATTCGGCACCTGAAGGACCTGAATGTCCGGGGGCGGGCGCCCAAGCCTGCCTGGGCTCAGATGATGGCTGCACGCCGTCGGAAGACCCTGGTCGTCTGCCGTGTCTGCCATGAGGACATCCACTACAGCGGACGCCCGTCGCGGCAGAACTCATGAGAAGAAAAGGCGCTGGAGAGCCGTGGTGCTCGGAAAGCGAGCATGCCCGGTTCGGTGGGGGGCCGTCGGAAAAGGGCCTGGTCACAGGCACCTCGCTGGCGGCCTACCCAACCGCACGTCCGGTTCGGGTCGGCGGCTCGGGGAAATGGAACGACGGCAACGTCGTCACCGCGCCCCGGGCCGACCGCACAAGGTCAGTTGGCGGGCTGCCAAGCGGAGAGGACGTCTCCCGCCCCCCAGATGAGGTCCGTCTTGCCCTGGTCAAGATCTGGTGCGATGCCGGACAAGGAGACGACGACGATGCCGGTACTGCCAGGGGCGAAGCCGGGCACCTGTGGGGCACTACGCAGGAGCTCTGCCAGGTCGTGGTCGTCGAACGGGGTGTCGAGCCACTTGATCGAGCCGACGAAGTGCAGATACTGGGCGACGGGTGCCCGGTCCGCGCCGACCAGGTCCACCTCCGGGTTGAACTGACGGTTCCACCAGCCGCCCACCACTGCGGTATCGGGCCAGGGCAGAGCGCCTGATGCCGCGGCAAGCTCGAGCGACTCTCGCACCAGCGGCTCCACGGCCCTGCCCCGCCAGGTAGGCCAACGGCGCTCCACGAGCCGGAAGGCCGCTTCGGGTCGTCCCCGGCGAGCCTGTTCCTGCGCCGATCGCAGCGCCGCCAGATACAAGCGCAGATTGGTGTCGGCGACCCTGTACAGCGCGGGTTTGCCCGGGCGAATCGATACCGGCTCGTCGACAGCGAGAACCCGCTTCTCCTCCACCATGCGGCGCAGCAACGGCGAT
>NZ_JAYWVC010000435.1:0-3272 GCF_036281785.1 Streptomyces chiangmaiensis
TGCGTAGCCGCCACCGACGATCACAATCTCACGCATGAATCTCCCTGATCGTTGGTCGACACTCGATACGCTCGGCACGGATCGGATCGCTTTCGTCGTTGGCCGCGGACGCCCGGTGAGGGGCTCGATGTCCTGGATTGCGGTCACGTCTACTTCTATGGGCCGTTTTCCAGCGCTGGCAGCCCGTTGCACGCCCCGATCCTTTGACGGGTGACGGGCTGCTTTGTGTCTTACGAGCCTGCTGGTACAGATTCGTTTCCAGTCGACCAGCGAACGATCTACAGGCCGTCTATGTCCCATGCAGACGCCGTACCGTCGGCTGATCGTGCACCACCAACTCCCAGGGCGCACCTTTGCCTACGCGGTCGGGATCTCCTCCCGACTCACCGCCCATCCCGCACAGGTACGTCCGATCACCCGCCCTACCAAGGCACCGGCCGTCCCCCGGTGGCCACGTATCCGGACAAGCTCCAGAAGGTCAAGGAACTGGTCATCCAGGCCGCCGGCAAGCGGCCCGACGGGTGTCCTGGCGCGAGGGCTCCCGGCCGGGCACCGGCCGAACCGGTCACAAGCGCATGCACTCGCGTTTCGTCGCCCTGCGTATCCGGCCCGACGGACGCGAGATCCGCCAGGCCACCAAGGGCGCAGAACTTCCCGAGCGATGGCTACTGGCCCAATGGCCGGCAGGTGAGAGCGAGCCGGTGCAGTTCTGGCTCTCCAGCCTGCCTTCCGGCATGCCCCTGGCCACCCTGGTGCGGCTGGCCAAGCTCCGCTGACACATCGAACACGACTACCGTGAGTTGAAACAGGCCTTGAGGCTCGCCCACTTCGAAGGCCGCACCTGGAACGGCTGGTACCACCACGTCACCCTGGTTGGCGCTGCCCACGCCTTCTGCACCCTGCAACAACTGGCCCAAGCCCCAAAAGACACAGCGCAGGACCGAGCCCCTACCAAGTAGTCCGCACCATGCAGGCACTCCTCGCCCTCTGGTCCGGCACCTGCCCCATCTGCCACCACGACATACCCTCCCCCATACGAACCTGACCAAGCCCTACTAGGGGCTCTCGATCCACGGCGAACAGGCACTCCGAGGCGACAACGGCAGCTCAGGCGCGCGATGTTCCTGTCCGCATTCGCTACTCTGCACGGTCCCCTCTCCCGCTCCTACTACGACAGATTCCGGGCCCGAGGGAAGATCCACACCCAGAAGCTTCTCCGTCTGGCCGCCACTGCATCAACGTGTTGTTCGCCATGCTCCGAGACGGCACACTCTACGAACCCCGGGCCGTCGTGGGACCGAATTGATGCAGTTCTTGTCAGCCCAGCAGCATCCGTGATCCGCTCTATTCGTGGGTGTCGATGATTCGGAGCACATGAAGACCATCCGTCGCTGGCTTGCAGGCGAGGTGGTCAACAACACCACCGGTATCAAGATCGTCGGCGGCCCGTTCAAAGGTCAGATCAAGATCGTCCGCCTCCGTCCGGACGGGACGCCGCTCTCACCTTTGCCGGCACCCGGCAGACAGGTAGGACCGACTCGTCATGTCTACGAAGCAGCGCGGTCCACCCGCGCCTCCGCGGGCTTGGTTTACACATACCTCGGAGTCGAGCCAACGCCGACAGTTGAGGCAGAGTCCAAATTAGCTTGACGAAATTCATAGAGGCCCCCGTTTCCACCTGCACTTCGCCCGACCGGGTAATCCTGGCTGACCTGGTAGAACGCTGATTCGTGGACCTGGCAAACAGGCGCATACAAGGAGGAGTCCACACCTCTGTCCAGCCTCTGGAAAGAGACTTTCCCGCCTGGATCAGGATCTGGAATGAAGGCCCCGAGCCTTGTGCGTGAGTCAAGCCTGCTGACGAGATCCTCGAACGTTTCGCCTCATATTTGAAGCGTATTCCAGCCCTAAAAGGCCAGCTGTGGCTGGGGCGACTTGCGGCGTTCAAGCCGCCGATGGGTTACCCGATGACACGGAAACGTGCCCTGCCGACCCGGACTACGCCATCCGACAGCGGCGTGCATCGTACACCGCCTTTGCCTCGGAGCGCCCGCTGCGCACCCGGGCCGATGACAGCATCCATCCACGCGCAGGGCCGTGCAGCGCGGTTAACATCGAGTGTTACGGGACCGCTGCCGCTGTCGAGCTCAATGATCCGGCCAATGTATGAGTCGATGTCGACGCCTCGGAGCAGGATGTTTCGTCGGGTCTGTCGAAGGTCAACGGCGGGGTTGATGCCGAGGGGCAGGCTCTCCACCGCCATGATGGTCACCGACGCGTCTCGATGAGCTGGCTGGGCGAAGTACCGATCGCCGACGATTCCGAGGTGACGACGTACTTCGGCCTGCGACACCAGCCCCCCGGCCGGGTCCGCCGAGGGCCCCTGGGCCGGTCGTCCCGAGTACCGGTGCACTGGAGACACGAGGAGTTGCACCACTTCAACCTCGCTCGGAGGGATGTTAGGCGGGCTCATGCCTGATGGACTCCGCTTCCACCCCTGCAGGACCGGCGGTGAGGGCTAGTGAGGCGTTGAGCGCAGGGAGCACGATACGTTCCTCCTCTGGCTTCGTTCTGCCTCATCCATTCCCCCCAAATCCCGTACTGCTGTCCAGTGTCGAAAGCCCATCCAGCACACTGTTGCTGTACAGGACATCCGCTCGATTGCGTTCAGGCCGCAAGCATGACTGTCATGAACTTGTGCCCTACCCCGGTGCTAGGCCCCGGCGGTAGGTAGAGGGACCTGTCTAGGCAGGGGCGGGTGTACTTGCACTGACTCACCACGGACCTGCGGGCTGAGAACCCCTGATGCTACCGATGGTAGTCCGCTGGTCAGGGCACGGGCAGGCCAGCCGCTCGGGTGTCGATGCGCAGTAGACGCGTAATGAATAGCGTCTCGACTGAAAGGGGCGGGCGGACGCTACTTGTATGACATCTTAAATGCGGTCGATCCCGCTGCCTCCCCCGTGGTGGCGGGGTCGGCTTCGTATGCCAGCGGGCCCCAGAACGACGACAGGACACCTCGGATACCGACAATGGTCCAGTTGTGAGACGTCAATGGCCCGTCCCGAGGCCCCGGCCGGCTATCGACTCGTCCATCAGCCCGCCGCTCAGGTGGCTCAGCAACTGCCGGTTCTCCCGGCTCGGACGGCCGGACGCGTCGGCTGCCTTTGTGGCGCCCCCGAAGCTGCCCTGGTAACCCGGACGCAGTTGCAGGAGTGACACATTTTCAGCGTGATCTAGCGCGGAACCCCGGGCGTTCATGCCGGGGAGGA
>NZ_JAYWVC010000436.1:0-3228 GCF_036281785.1 Streptomyces chiangmaiensis
CGGCTGCCTGAGGCGAACCACCGACTTCGCGGGGAGGCTTCCGGGGCATCCGGCACACCTCCGACACCCTCTGTGCCGGTGGCACCCTCTGACGGACTCCGCCGCAGTTCACAGGACTGCGAGAGGTGATCGACGCATTCACTCCGGAGCCGTGTGGTGCGACGCCGACAGGGGAGTCCCGATGACGACGAAGGCACCTGCTCGTGGAGGACGCCACGCCCCACGCCTGCCACCGCATCCGTGGCAGCTCAGCACGGACTACTGCAAGACCGCCCATCGCCTTCGCCGACGGCAACCGGTGGTCCGGGACAGTGTTCACCCTGGATGGGGTGCAGTGCCTGATGAACCGCTGGAACGGCAGGGGCGAATGTCTGGGCGGAAGCCACTTCCACTGCTGGGACGGGCTCATCGTCCGCGACGCCGGCATCCTCGCCCGGCGTGCCTTCAGAACGGGCACACGGCGGGCACGGCGCCTGTGTCAGTGGGCCGCGCTGTGAGGTTCGGCCAGCAAATCGTCGATCACCTGGCATCGAATCTCAGGGAAAGCCTCTGCGATCGCCTCACGCATCGATGAGAGCGCTTCGGGATCAACGCCGTTGCACCGCTCGCGGGTAGCGGCATCCGGCCAGCGTGCGTACGCGACCCAGGTACCGTCATCGGCTTGATGCAGGCGTGATCCATAGCTGCCGCAGCGCTTATGGATCTCCTCTGTCATGCGGTGCCAGCTCGACGCGAACTGCTGCTCTTTGCCCTGATGTAGCCGCCAACGGTAGATCACCGCGAACATGACGTACCTCTTCCGAAATTCAGGGCAAGCAGTGCCGCACGCGGAAACCGAACCAGGCCTTCCTGCCCGGTGTTCGCTTCCTGGTCGCGGCTGAACTGTACCTCGCGGGCGTCGGTGCGATCTTTGGCCGGTGGCCCGCCTGGGTCTCCGACATCTACTCCTGCACCGCCGCACGCGGGCTGCCGCTTCGGGAGAACCTCACGACCGACCGGCGGCTCGCTCTGCCTGGCCACGAACTCAGCCACGCCGCGAGCGGAGGCCCCCGAAGCGTCCGTTGGATCCAGACCGCTCTGGACGGGCTGACCGCCTGGGCGGACGTGTTCAGGCCCGGCCCCGACCAGCAGAACATCTTCAGACGCGCACGCGTTCAATGCGCCCGGCGCCGCACGTCGCTCGAACAGGCTCGCTTGCGTCGAGCACTGCGGGGAGCCCCAGGAGTGCCGTCCAGCCCGAGGGCAAGGGCGTCCAAGGCCACGCGAACGGTGGCCGGGACGCTTTCACGAAGGGGTCGTTCGAACGAGATACAGCGTGTAGTCGCGCTTCGTCCCGTTGACAAGAATATAGCCGCGAGCATTTGTATACGCGCCCGTGCCGCCGGTGATGGCCGTTTTCCATGGCGGTGGAGTTCCCTGGCGTGTGACGGCGAGCGTATTTTGCCAGGTGACCTGCCCGTTATCGAGGCTGTAAACGCCTGAACACAGCTGGGTGGTCGGATTCTTCGGGGTAGGATTCAAGGGTCCCCCGACCTGGGTGCACATTGTCGAGGAAAAGCCGTACTTGCTCCCGTTGCGGAAGAGATTTTCGGTGATGAAAACCTGATTACCTACTCCGGTTGCTTGATCTCCCTTGCTGAGCCTCTTGGTCCCTGTCATCTCCCCGTGCAGCTGGATCACTTCGTAGCTCACCGCTTCCTCATCGCTCTTGGGCTGGGAGCTTGAGGTCGCAGAGGCATGGCATCCGATATCTGACAGTGCGAGCACCGAGGCGGCCGTCAGACACCACCTTGAAATGCGCATAGCCGTTTCCCTTCTGGCGGCGATTGCTTACCGCGATGCGAGCAAGTGTCACCGTATACGGCCGCGTCAACACTCAAACGCAATTAGCGCGGTCGGACTCTTCGTGTCGTAGTGGGTTGACGGCTCGCCATCCGCTGCGGTTTCACCCGGAGGCGTGCGCTGTCAACATCAAGGCCCAGCACCTGCTGCCGAATGTCCGCTTCGCGTGCTCCGTCCCCTCGCTCCATCGGGACGGGTACGTCGAGAACGCCGCTGACGGAACGGCTCGAATTGCTTGAGATCGTTCTGCCCTTTCTCTCGGCGTCGTCTTCACAACGGGCAGCCAACGCCTCGGCGGTCGCCGCGCGGTGCGACCTGGGGCAGGCGTACGCCCGCCGGCCCCTGCAGTGCCTGCTGGTACATCGGGTGACGCCGCGCCACCCACGGTGACTTATACGTTGCGTCCGGCCAGGCAGTTCATCTGGCCAGGCAGTTCGATGGGCGGACGCCGGCGCGATGCCCGGCTCGCCGGTGGGTCGTCCGGTCGAGCGGCAGTTCCGGCGGGCCGGTTGGGATCGCCGTTCGGCGGGACGTTGATGAACGGCTTCGGCGGCCAGGTGCCGGTTGTGTCGGTGTTCCTTTGAGGCCGGTCTGTCCGCCGTCCGTCAGGTGACTCTCTGTTATGACGTGTGCGGGGACGGCCCCGCGCTGGTGCTGCTGCACTCTGCGGTGTGCGACCGGCGCATATGGGACACACAGCGGCCGGTGTTGCGCGACGGCGGTTATCGAGTCCTGCGATGCGACTTCCGCCGAGCCTGGAGCGGCCCGGGGTGGTGGCCGACCTGCTGACCCGGTTCCTCGTGGAGATGGTCCCCGCCGGCTGACGGCGCCGCATCCGCGGGGCGGACCGCGTCGAGGCCCTCGCGAAGGCGTCGCCGGGCCGCCGCAACGCCTGGCATGTCGTGGCATGTCCTGGCATGTCGGGCCGACAACGACGACACGCCCCGGCTGCTCCATTGGAGTCCGACCGTCATACCAGTGGCCGTATTCCGGCCGATCGGGGCGGCAGCCCGGCCCCCGGCACAGCGAGGATGGCGGCTGACTGACGACGCGAACCGCGAGCATCGGGAGAGACCCACTTGTGAGCATTCTCAACGAACCCCACGGTGCCGCGGCAGCTGAGGACTCGTACGAGAGCGAGCTGCCGGTCCGGCACAGGCGGCCCGGCAATGTCGTGGTGAAGTGGCTGACGACCACCGACCACAAGACCATCGGAACGCTGTACCTGACCACGTCGTTCGCGTTCTTCCTGATCGGCGGGGTGATGGCGCTGCTGATGCGCGCCGAGCTGGGCCGTCCGGGACTGCAGATCGTGTCGAACGAGCAGTACAACCAGGCGTTCACGATGCACGGCACGGTCATGCTGCTGATGTTCGCGACACCGCT
>NZ_JAYWVC010000437.1:0-3183 GCF_036281785.1 Streptomyces chiangmaiensis
TCGGGGCGTCCTCGGAGGTATTTGGTGATGAAAGAGTCAGCCCGGGTCACCAGGTGTGATGCGTGCTCATCCGGTGAGACCGAGTTCGCGTAGGGCGTCGGCGGGATGGTTTCGGTAGTCGTCGTGGGCTGCGGCGTTGTTCGTCCACCCGGCGAGGCGGGCAAGGCTGATCGCCAGGCTGCGGAAGGTCGCGAGGGCCCAGGGCAGGCTGCCGGTGCAGGCGCGGCAGGCGTCTTCGCGAAGGTCGTCTCTCACGAAGCGCGGTGCCTCGATGGCCCACTGGCCGCATACGTAGCGGGTGAGTAGGGCGGTGTCGACGACGTCGGACGGGGCGGTGGTGATGCCGAGTTCGGCATCCGCGTGGATCTCTCCGTCGCCACGTCCGGTGGTGTACCGCTCGACGAGCAGGGCTCCGGTGGCGTGCGGGAAGTTCACCTGCTCCGGCGCGAGGGGCTGCACACGCGCGTTCCTGATCTTGTGGCGGCCTGAGTTGGTCTCCTCTGTGCGGTGCACGGTGATCTGCGGGTTGGTGTGCTCATTCCAGTCGAGTGCGTCGAGTTGGGCGAACAGGGTGGAGCGGTTTCCTTGACGGGGAAGACGCCGAAGCGCCGCGGTGGTGCAGGTAGTGGGCGTGGTCGGCGACGGTGTGCAGGGCGTCGGCGGTGACGATCGCGCCGGTGATGTCGGCGATCAGGTCGAGGGCGGCGGTGAAGTGCAAGCTCTCGTGCGGTTTGTAGCACATCTCCCGCTGGGCGAGTATCACGCCCGGGTCGACCTGGCAGACGCCGAGCAGGAGCAGCTGCAGGCCTGGCTATCGCGGGCGCCGCGCACTGTGTCCAGCGCATCGGCGTCCGTCCGGGACAGCGCGCGGGTGAGGGTGGAAGCTACCGGGAGCTTGCCCGGGTCGCCGGCGGGGACGTCGAGGGCGGTGAGGATGCCGGTACCCTGGCCGCGCCCAGCGGATCACGCCGCGTACCGAACTCACCCCGCACAGCAGGGCACAGGCGACCAGGCCGAGCAGCATCGGCCAGGGGTGGGTAACCAGGTGTGCCGCGCGCGGATCGGGGACGCTACGGAGCGCGTCCAGCAGCGAGTTGAGCGTCTCGGGCGTGCGCAAGCCCTCGGCAGCGAGGCCGTGTTGCTCGGTGAGTTGGTGCAATGTGGGCAGGGTCGGGCTGTATGGCATACGGGCGCGGCCTTCACGATCATGCTCATGGACGATCGCACCCTTCAGCGTTCACCCGGCCCATGTCCAAGATCCGAACACGCATCACGCCTGGCCCGGTCACCGTGGGCCTTGATAGCGCGTTGGCGGGGTGCGGGACATCGTGATTGCGACGACCTGTTGAATCCACCCTGGCTCCCGTCGTCCGAGTGGGATGATCGGGGCATCGTCCCTCACAAGGGCGGGTGGGGGCCGGACCGTGATGGTCACGTGCTCTGCCGTATCGGTGACCGCAGCAGTGGTGATGACCATTGCTGGCCGGCTCACATGAGACCCGGATGGTGGCGCGAGCCTGGTTACGGCGTCAGCGGCGGGGCGCTCCGGGTAGGTCACGCTCGGCCAGCCAGGTGGCCACCGCATCGCGCTCGCGTCGCTCCGCGCAGGCCGCGGCAGCGGCCTGCGCGGCATTGCGCTGGGCGTGACCCACCCCGCCGTGCGGCACGATGGCGCGCAGGCCGCGGGTGGCCTGCTCACTGATGGCGCCCAGCAGGTTTTCCAGTGATCCGATCGGCATGCGTATTCCTCTGTAAGACGTCGTCTCCGAGGCCTGACGGGCGCCGGAATGAGCACAGCAAAATTCAGTACCTTTCGACCACAAAGCTAGCGAACAGGAAGTTTCGCTTCCTGCTGGATGGACCCCCAACGGCCGAAGATGTCACACGTCGTGGCGCCAGTTGATCAAGAGTCGCATACCGGGCTTGGGGCGTTGCCGAAGCGATTACAGGAGTTGGTTGACGGAGGGCAATCGGGTTCTCTGAATCATCATCCAATGCTTCCCTCGTGGTGCCTGTGACGGACCATGGAAAGGGGGCGTGGCCTGTCGGCGGTGATGGGGATGAAGGGTTCGATCCGGCTCGGAAGCATTCGGGGACTGGCGATTCGGGCCCACTGGAGTGTGCCGCTCGTCATGCTGTTCTTCGCGTACGGTCTGGCCGGCTGGACGCTACCCGGATATGCGCCGGGGCCTGGCCCCGGTGGTCTACGCAGTCGCCGGTGTTGGCGGTGCTTTGCTGTTGCTGGTGAGTCTGGTGGTGCACGAGGCAGCGTATGCACTGATGGCCCGCAGGGCCGGGGTCTCCGTGCGGGATCTGACGCTGTGGGCGCTGGGTGGACTGACCCGGATGGACCGACCGGCGACAGCACGGACGGCGTTCGCAGTCGCCGTCAGCGAGCCGCTCACCAGCCCGCTGGTCGGCGGTGTCGGGCTGCTGGGCTGGCTGGGTAGCACGAACCTGCTGTTGGGTGTCTTCAACGGGCACCCGGAGCGGGCGCAGCGCGCGGCCGGGCGCAGCGGCCAGGTCGTCGGTATGACGCTGGCCGCTGTGGGGTGGCTGGTGTTCTTGAGGGGGATGACCGGCGGACTGTGGCTGATGCTCATCGGCCTATTCGTGGCCGGTACGGCCGCGGCCGAACGGCGGTGGGCCGAGCTGGTCACAGCCCTTCGCGGCGTCCGGGTGGGGCAGGCGATGACCACGCCGGTCATCACCGGCCCCGACTGGCTGACCGTGGGCCGCTTCCTGTCCGAGGTGGCCGCCCACGCGGGGCACTCGGTGCTGCCGTTGCTGGACTTCGACGGCCAGCCAAGCGGCCTCGTACAGCTGCGCCGACTGGCCGCCGTGCCACCCGGGCAGCGGGAGCGGCTGCGTGCCCGGGACGTCGCAACCCCACAGTCCCGGTGCACGTTCGCCGCACCGGACGAGCTGCTGATCTCCGTCCTGGAGCGCCTCGGCACCGGGGGCGGACTACCCATCCTGGTCATGGACGACGCCCGGCTCGACGGGATCATCACTGCGCACGACATCGACCGATCTCGCCGACTCCACCGAGATCCGTCAGCTCGCAAATGAGCGTCCAGCGTGCCGCCACGGTGGTAGGGGAATCCGGACCGGAGCGTGCAACGTCCTCTATATATAGGGGCGCATGTGTAGAGAAGTTGAATCCTCCCCCAGTTGAAGCAG
>NZ_JAYWVC010000438.1:0-3177 GCF_036281785.1 Streptomyces chiangmaiensis
TTCAGTCCCGCTGGTCAGCGGGACCGCTGATCAGTACACCGGCTACTGATCACACTTGACGAGGGAGCGACGCGAGGGGCCGCGCATAGTGGTGTGTAGGTAGAGTCTCCTGTTGAGGCAGACACGGTCTGGCCATGGGCGACTTGTGGTAGGCAGGGCTGGTGATCAGTCGACTGCCTCTCGACCAGCAACTTGATTCTCTGCACGCGGTGCTTTCGCGTAATGACGTGTTGACGGAGGTGCTGGCGCGGACCGCGACGTTGAGCCTTCCTGGGTGGTACGTGGCGGCCGGGTGTCTGTTCCAGACCGTATGGAACGTGGTCACAGAGAGGCCTCCGACCAGCGGCATCAAGGACTACGACGTCATCTACTTCGACGACAGAGATCTGTCTTGGGAAGCAGAGGACGCAGTAATCAAGACCGGACGCGAGGTCTTCGCCGATCTGCCTGCAGACGTTGAGATCAGGAACGAGGCGCGGGTCCACCTCTGGTATGAGGACAAGTTCGGAGTGCCGTGTCCGCCGTTTGACTCCAGCGAGGCAGCAATCGACAGTTTCGCCGCAACGACGTGTTGTCTGGGAGTTCGTGTGGAGACGGACGGCCGTTGGCGCGTCTATGCCCCGCACGGGCTGTCGGACATGTTCAACCTCGTCCTCCGCCCGAACCCGACACTTGCCCCTCGGTCGGTCTATGAGACGAAGGCAGCGCGCTGGCACGAGCAGTGGCCCGAGCTGAGGGTGATGGACTGGCCGGCCACAAGCAGTGCCTCGATCGCCACCGAAGGCGTAGAGCAGCGAAATACCGCAACCACAAGAACTGATCCCGTCCAGTAGCGACCTTGAAGGGCCTTGGTGCGACCGGTATGACCGTCAGCGACCGATCCACATAGAGCTACGGATCAGAAGGTGCCCGTGCCCCAGGCCATCCCTGGCCATCGGCTGCTGACGGCAGGGTGACGGCAACGACAACGGACGCCAGCGTACGCAGCGGTATGTCACGGGATGTCGACGTCTGTCGTTGTCGGGCCGGATCATGATCCTGGCCGCACGATCAACTCGCCTGAAAAGCAGAGGGTCGGCTATGCCCTGCGTGCCCGTTGCGTGCCCGGTCCGCCCGGACGCAGCGGGGACTCACGGGGGACAGCGGCACCGATCGCGCTCCGGCCCAGGTCAGGGAGTTGCCAGGTCAGCCGTCATCCGCATACGGCGTCTTCCAAACTAGTGCTGCAAGCCCCAGGTAGCGGCGCTTGACTGGGTCATTGAAACTCCCGCCCAAAAGCCGCTCCGCCGACCGCGTGGCTGGCTGCGGGCTTGCAAACGCACTGGCCGGGTTTGGTGAAGCGGTGAGCGGGCCAGGCACCCGGGCGTCGCTCGGGCCAAGCCCCGTCCTAGATCATTTGGCTTATGGTGCACGCATGACGAGCACACGTCGTCTGGAGAAGATCACTCCGGACAACTTCGACGCCGCGATCGGCATACGGGTCCGCCTAGATCAGGAGCACCTGGTCGCACCGGTTGTGAAGTCCCTGGCCGAGGCGTACATCCATCCCGGCACAGCCTGGCCCCGCCTCATCCTTGACGGCGACCGACCTGTCGGCTTCCTCATGGCCTTCTTCGACATCGACTGGATCGGCGACAGCAGCGGCATCGACATCCGCTCGGGCCTCTGGCGCCTCAACATCGCGGCCGGCGAGCAGGGACAGGGATACGGGCGCTTTGCGGTCGAGTCCGTCGCTACTGAAATCCGCCGTCGTGGTGGCACACTCCTGACTACCACCTGGCACCCAAGCGAGGACGGGCCAGAACGTTTCTACCGAGCACTCGGGTTCCGTCCGACAGGCGAGACCAGTGGGGACCAGACAGTTGGCGAGTTGGACTTGCAGTAGCGCGTGATCCGCCGCACAGGACCTCGGCTTCTGATCGCCTGAAAAGCAGAAGGCCGGCTGTGCCCTGCGTGCCCGTTGCGTGCCCGTCCCGGCGGGACAGAGCGGGGACTCACGGGGAACAGCGGCGCCGATCGCGCTTCGGCCCAGGTCAGTACCTTTCCAGGTCAGCCGCGATCCGCATACGGCGTCTTCCAAACTGGCGCTCTATCGCACCGACAAGCGTGGCGTCCGACGACCGCGGCTGATGGCAGGCGGGCACTGAGCCGTCAGAGGAGGAGGAAGCTCCGCAGAGTCAAGCGTTCCGAACGCATGTGCGGCCAGAGTTCAGCGTCGGTCGCCGGGTGGGCGGCCAACACCAGGTGCTGGAGTGCGGCTTTCCGTTCCACTGTATATGCCGCCTGGGACTTGCCCGTGTTCGGCCACACACCCCCTGTCACGGAGATGGTCACACCGTCCCGTTGAAGGACGTACCCGTTGGCCTTGTCAGGAGTGCCGCGATACCACAAACCCGGCGCTTCCTGGGTGCATGGCGGCGACTCGGTTGAGGTGGCGTCGCCATCGGCTGTCAGCAGTGGACCGCACGGGTTGACGTTGCCTTGCGTCACCGTTTCGGCTGCCATCCATATCTGCTGCGGGCCGAAGGGGTAGTCGAACATCGCCGTGAGCTGCTTCCCGTCCCAGGTATACGCCTCCTGTTCCATGCCGGGAAAGTTGACCACCTGAACCATCGCTCGTGACGGGACACCAGTCGTCTGCAACCACTCCTGCGCCGCGATGTGTTGCTGCCATGTTCGTATCGGTGCGGCGAGTGCGCAGAAGGCAACCAAGCCTGCCAGCGTGGCCGACACCGCCAAACGTGACCGAAGGACCACGGCACAGGCGATGAGGGCGCTAGGCAGCCCGTACAGCAGGCAGCTGAGTAGCCCCATCCGGAACGGGAGGATGCGCGTGAGGAGCAGCATCGCCGCCGTATCGGCGGTGAGCATGAGAACCAGGACCAACTTTGCATATTTGGGCCGGCTCATCCGGAGGTGCTTGGCCATCAGCAACACCGGGAGCGCCATGAGCAGCCCCACCACGAGGACAGTGATTCCCAGGGCCTCGTGGAACGGTTGAAGGGAGTCGTACAGCCACTTCCTGATGCCGACGACAGGCAGTATGGGGGCAACCGCTCCCGCGATGCCAAGGCGTAGTACTGGACCCTTTCGGCGCGCCAGCGACGTGCTTTGGGGGCGCAATGGTGCCGTGTCCACGTACTCGGTCAACTGTTCCGCACTCCCCTGGCCCCGGCC
>NZ_JAYWVC010000439.1:0-3166 GCF_036281785.1 Streptomyces chiangmaiensis
TCTGTGCCGTGGTGCGGAAGAGCTCGCCCACGGCTGATTGGGCCTCGCGGTCGGCCTGGGCGCCGAAGAGGGTGTAGGAGGCGTGGGCGAACGCCTCACCTTTCATGGCAGCGGTCAGATCGGAGAGGGTCTGTGTGTGAAGAACGCGGGCGGCGGTGCGGGTTGCCCTGTGGTGATCGAGCGGCACGGCAAGGGCCACAGCCGTAGCCGCCTGGGACGCGGCGGTCAATGTGCACAGGCCGACCAGAAGCGTACGTATCGAGTGGCGGAACATGACGTCCTCCTTCGGGGCACTTCTGGGTGCGAGCGCCCCTCCTCATGGGACCCACACACGTGCACTGTCGCCCCTTCACGTGACCCTCTCGGGTGAATACGCTCAGTGATCGCGTGTCGTTCGCCGTGTTCCGACCGCTTCAGTGCGTGACCGGCCCCAGGGGGTAGGCGATGGCGAACGCGGTCTCATCCCCGTCCTGGGCCCGCGCGACTGCTTCGTCCAATTCCCCGTCCGCTCGCCTGTGCGCGCCGGGGTTGCCGTGGCTGGCATCGGTCCAGCGGGCGAGCGTGAGCGAGGTCGCATCCGGGGCATCGTCAGGGTCGGGCAGGCCGAGGGCCTCTCGTTGCTGGGCTGTGCCGGCAGAAGGTGCGCGCCCCGGTGTTTCGGCAGTTCTGGACAAGGGTCCACAGCTGTATCACCTGAGAGGAAGTTGAGAGATTGGCGTGCCAGGCTGGCGCCCCCACCCCACTCAGGAGCACCTCGATGAGTCTGATCAACGGCCTGCCGGCCCATGTCCTGCTGGTCCATATAGTCGTCGTGCTGGTACCTCTCACCGCACTGGCCTTGGTGGTGGCAGCACTGTGGCCACGCGCCGCCCGACGGCTGGGGCCGCTGCTGCCGCTGCTGGCCCTCGTTGCCCTGGTCAGCGTGCCGTTGACTACGCAGGCAGGCGAGTGGCTGGAACGGCACGTGAACGACGACGCCCTGGTTCGCCGGCACACCGAGCTGGGTGACGGGCTGCTGCCGTGGGCCGTAGGTCTGTTCGTGCTGGCCGCGGTCGTGTGGTGGGCGGGGAGGCAAGCTCCGGCCGGGCCCGGGCATGGCGGCAGCATGCGCTGGTCGGCCCTTCCTGTGCGGATCGTCGTGGGGGTGCTTTCGCTGGCCGTTGCGGTGGGGGCGGTTGTGGACGTTTACCGGATCGGCGACTCTGGAGCGAAAGCCGCCTGGCACGACACTTCCTCGAAGACGGCGACCGGGGCAAAGCGCGACTCCGACTCCTGATCAGGCTTGGTAGTGGGAGCTCTGGGGAGGGTGGCCTGTGGGTGGCATGGCGGGTCTCGGGCGCCGGGGGATGCTCGCGCTTGGCACGGTGATGATGCTTGCAGCGTGTACGTCAACTGCGAAAGGCACAGACAGGGCCAAGGTTCGCACCGACCTGGAGCCTCTGGAACGTCGGTTCGCTGCGCTCGGCCCCCTGTCCGGCGCACACTGGCTCGGGACCGCACTGGGCACCGATTCGGGGAGGTCCGTTCCGGGCCCTACCGATGTTCGAGTAGTGGGAACGGCCCAGCTGAGAGCGGGTGCCGTCGCTGCCATCATGGGCGCACCGCACCGGAGCTTTCAGCCTGAGACGCCAAGCCGGCTTCCTGCTGAACTTGCCGAGTTCATGCCCACGGGCGCCAGGTGGGTCCGGAAGCAACGTCTTCGACCGTGAAATGACGGGCGGGATGTACTCCGGCACGTTCTGTCTCGATCCGGGCACGGACACGGTTTACTTCGACACGACCAATCCAAGCGTTTCCGCCACCTCCGGACCGTGATCGAGTCCAACACCACGACGCACCCCCAGTGGGCTCACCGTCCGAGTCCTCCAGCGGCTCCTCGCCCTGACCACGGCCATCTGGCACAACGCACGGACCGATCAACCCGCGCTCGCTGACCGCCTGCCTTGGACAGCTGGACGCCTGGCCTCCACCGCTGGAAACCTCGCCTGCGCGAACGCCGCTGTGCAAAATGCCGCCATGGACACAAGTGCGCAGGGCGAGGCCATCGTCGAAGCCGGCTGGCAGGCGGTTCGCGCCGACAACCGCGTGCATGCGGAGCTGATCGATGCGGCGTATGCGGAGCCACGCCTACGGCAGCTTTTCCCCTGGACGGGCATGGCAGAGCTGCACTTCAGCCGCTGTACCGGCCACCCGTGGACGTGGGACATCCCCTACATTCAGCCTGCCCTGGGAGGCGGCTACTGGGTCTCCGGTCCCCTTCGGGACGAGGCCGTGGGCCCAGCGGCAACAGCGACACACGCCATCGCCACAGTGGTGAAGCGCCTACCACCCGACTGCGGACCTGCCTTCGTTGGCGGTCCGAAGGAACTCGCCGCGCACGAGGCGGCTGCGCGTGCACAGATCGGGGCATGGATGCGCAGAAGGTGACCTTGCGGAAAATGACGCCGTCGAAGCACGACGTGGCGACTGAGCATCGCGAAGCCGAGACGGCCAGCAGACCACCGAGGTCAAGGCGTCGTCGGACGGCACCGCTGTTGTGACGCTCCCGTTGAACAACCCGACGAGAAGGCCCCTGACCAATGCTCCTGGTCAGGGGCCGTTCATCTGCGGTGGGCGTGGGATTTGAACCCACGGTGGCTCGCGCCACGACGGTTTTCAGGACCGACCGCCTGTCGCTTTCCGGACCACCCGTGACCTGCCCCTTCCTTACAAAGCACCTGCCCTGGAAGCGGCACTATGGCCAGAGGATGGTCGCAGAGCTGCCTGAAGGCTCACTCCGGCGTCGCCGACCGTCCTCTTTTCAGGCGATCCCTGGTCCCACCAGGGTGAGGTGTTGAGCGACGGTGACGGCTGCGAACGTACACGCTTGGATGCCGTTGTACGCACGTCGATGTCAGCGTTGATGTCACGTCCGGACTTTCAGCTTGACGTCCGACGTTTGGCATGGGCTGAGCAACAGCCTGGGTCACCAGTTCAGGCTCGGAGGGCTTGGGCGTCTGCGTCTCCGCCGGTGGGCCCTCGGGGAGCCGGGTGCGGTCGGCGGTGTTCATCCCCGGCTCCCCTGCCTTCCTGGCTCCCCCCCCGCGACCCGGCGCAGCGTTCAGTACTGCTCGGTCTCCATGAAACCCGTGCTCGCGTTGTCGTCCGCGTCGAAGGCGGCGGCGGC
>NZ_JAYWVC010000044.1:0-47066 GCF_036281785.1 Streptomyces chiangmaiensis
GGATCCGTGCATCTGCCGGACGGCCGCCTGCTGGACACCGACGGCAACCTCATCGGGCACGACGGAACGATCGACACGACGCCGGTGCCTTACGAGGTGGCGCCGGGTCTCCCGGCCCACTGGACGATCCAGGAGCCGGCGCTGTCCGGAGTGCGGGCGGGGGACGGCGTCCCTGGCGGGGTGACCCACACGAGCGACACATTGGCCACCGATGGTTACCTTGACATCACGCCAGGTGACCACCGCGCCCCCGCGCCCGCCGGCATCCATGGCCATACGCCGGGCGGCTCCTTCGACGGGCCGCCGGCGATGTACGACCACGCGCCTGCCGCGACGCCGCACGGCCACGCACCGGCGCCGACGTCGTTCGAGCACGCTCCGACGCACACTGGGCACGATGTTCCCGTGGCTACGCCCCACCCGGGCCCCGACCTGCCCCACGGCTCCGGCCACGACACCCCGGGCGGCCACCCGCACGACGGGTCCCATGGCGCCGGTCACGACCACCATGAGGGCCCGGCGCACGACGGTGCCGAGCGCGATGCCGCGCATGCCGGTGACCACACGGAGCTCGGGCACGACGGCGTGGACACCACTGCGCACGCCGACGCCGACGCACCGGTCGCCTCTGGTCCCCCGGGCGCGGACACACCGGGGCACGGCGGGGCCGGGGAGCCGTTCGAATACAAGCCGCTCGTGTCTCACGCGGATTTCAACAAGCTCACGGATGAGCAGAAGCACGCGGTCGCGGCAGCTGAGTTGTCTGACGGAACCCGACCCATCGCGGATGCCGACGCTGCCATTGCGTACGGCCGCGACCACTGGAATGACTTCGTGGAAAACTTGAATCCGACCGCGCAGCAGTCGCTCAGGAATTACACGGGTGAGACATTCCCCTCGTATCACGACATGAATGGCTATCTCAGGGGGGTCCACGGGTACGGACCCCACCCGCAGGTGCTGCACGACATTGACCAGATGGACAAGGTGATGTCCACTCGACCCGTGCCGGACACCATCATGGTGGCGCGAGGCACCAATCTTGGATACCTGAAGCTTGGATCACCAGCTGAAATGCTGGGGCAAACCTTCCCCGACAAGGGGTACACCTCCACGTCGCTCGGCAATCACCCGGTGCGTACATTTGAAGGAAAGGAAGCGATCCTGCGTCTGCGTGTTCCCAGGGGCACGCCTGCCCTCTGGCTGGAGAAGGTGAGCCACTTCGATGTGGAGGAGCGGGAGTTGCTCCTCGCGCGTGGGACCAAGTTCAAGGTCACTCGCGTCTTCATGGACAGCAAGGGACAGTGGCAGGTGTATGGAGAAGTCCTGCCCAGGCCGTAAGACGCAAAGGAACGTGCACCTCATGACAAGTGATCGACCCGTCAATCCGCGTCTGAACGAAGACCTGCGGTTCGACGTCGAGCCGGGTGGTCCTCCGCGCTACAACTCCACCACCGACAAGCCGGTCCAGTACCTCAAGGTGGCTGACACCGAAGGCCAGGTAATCGGCTACGTATGGGCGAATGACGAGGACGACGCTGCAGGCTGGGTCACCCGAAAGGCCGGTGGACCCCCTGCGTTCAATGAGGGTGTCCTGTGGGCCACGTGGCTCCACGAAGCGAAGGAGCGCGGCATCCCGCCCACGGCCGCCCTGGCCGAGATGGTCCGGGACTCGAGCGCGGGGGGGATCGGGCACGTCGTTCCCGGGTTTTCGGCAGAGGCCCCCACCCCCGCGACCGTCGCAGCTCTCGCGGACCAGGACTAAAGGCAGACGCGACAACCTGCCCAGCTTCCCGTACGTGGCAAGGCGAAGAGGCTTCAGCAGGCCCCGGTGCCCCGCCGTAACCAACCCGCGTCCGTACCGTGCGTGCACGACCGCGCCCGGGGTGTACTCCCCGCTCGTCCGTGCCTTATGTTGCAGGGCAAAGTGAGGGGGAGCTTGCCATGCCGCTCATGCCGCACGAACCGCGGTCATCAGAGGCACACATGAGCCTGGCCGAGGTCGAGGCCATCGCGTGCGCCGCGCACGCCGCGCAGAAGGACAAGGCGGGGCGGCCGTACACGGAGCATCTGCGGGCGGTCGCCGAGGGCGTACGGGCCCGCGGGGGCGGTGACGAACTCGTCGCCGCCGCCTGGCTGCACGACTCCGTGGAGGACGGCGTCCTCGACGAGGGGTGGCTGGAGGCGGCCGCGTTGCCGCAGGTGACCAAGGACGTGGTGCGGGCCGTGACCAAGCGCCCCGGTGAAGAGCCGAAGGCGTACGCGCGGCGCATCCTCGCCACTCCGGGCGCCCGGCTCGTCAAGGCGGCCGACCTCGCGCACAACGCCGACCCGCGGCGGCTCGCCGCCCTCGATGCCCCCACTGCCGAGCGACTCACCCGCAAGTACGCCGCCATGCGGACGTACCTCGGTCTCGGTCCCGACGACTGACGGCCCCTCAGTGACCACACACCACGCAGGACGGCACGGAACGGCTCGGGACAACTGATGGCACGGGACTACGACAGCCAGTTGCTGGAGTCGGTGGCGGTACGCCGCCGCCGGATGCGCGACGCGCTGCTGTTCGGCGCCCAGCGCGGCCGGCGCACGGTGGACGAGCGGCTCGGCAAGCTCTTCGCGGGCATCGCGATCACCGCCGTGCTGTGCGCCGGATGCGTCGGCTGGTCCTTCCTCCAGTCCAACCTGGCCAAGCAGAAGGCCGAGCAGAAGAAGCAGGAACAGCAGCAGGAGCAGATGTACAACCCGTCCGGGGACAGCGGGAGTCCGACGCCCGCCGCCGGCGGCACGAGGCAGGCCACGGACAACAGGTGAAGGGGGCACCCCGCGTGGACACGACCACGTCAGAGAAGCCGGACGTCGCGGATCCCCCTCCCAGAAGCCCCGTTTCGGACAACATCACGATGGTAGGTTCCCGCAAGTGGTGAGCACAGCAGCGGCTTCCCGGGCCCAGCTGAGCCGGGTCACCCTGGTCGGTGAGCGACGGCGAGCCGACATCGTCCTGCCGTCGGACACCCCGATCGGCCAACTGCTCCCGGACATCCTAAAGTTGCTCGACGACCGGGCCGCCGCACGCCCCATGGCGCGGCAACTCGTCACCTCCGACGGCTCGGTGCTGCCGCACGACGCGACGCTGTCCTCGGCCCAGGTCGCCGACGGCGCCGTGCTCCAGCTCGTCCGCGCGCACGCCGCGCCGCCCGCGCCCGTGGTGCACGACGTGACGGACCAGGTGGCCGACGACCTCGACCTGCGCGCTTGGCGCTGGCGCCCGGCAGCCCGCAGGGTCAGCGCCGGTGTGGCCACGTTCGTCTTCGCGGTGGCCGCGGCCGTGCTCGCCCGGCGCGAGTTCGACCTCCACTCCCTCACCGCGGGACTCGTGGCCGCCACCCTCGTCCTTCTCGCCGCCGGGGCCGTCGTCGCCAAGGTCGGGGACGGCAACCAGAGCCTTGCCACCGCCCTGTTGCTTGCTTCCGGCGGACTTGGGCTGCTCACCGCCTGGACCGCCGCCGACGCCTACGGCTGGCCCGGCACGGCCCGGCTGGCCGGTGTCGTGGCTGCGCTGGTGCTGACCCTCGTGCTGCTCGCGCTCTTCTCGCCGCTCGGCCGTGGGGGGCTCGTCGGGGCAGGGGCGACGACCGTCGTCGCCCTCGTCTGGGAAGCCGTCGCCGCCGTGCAGGACCAGCCGGCCGAGCTCGGCGCCGTGATGGCCGTGTTCTCGGTCGTGCTGCTCGGGCTGCTGCCCCGGTTCGCGCTCATGGTCTCCGGGCTGACCGGGCTCGACGACCGCCGGTCGGGAGGGGTCTCGGTCAGCCGGCACCAGGTCGGCAACGCGCTCGCGGCCACGCACCGGGGACTGGCTCTCGCGACCGTCGTCACCGCCGCGTCGGCCGCCGCCGGAGGCTGGCTGCTGACCACCGCGCCTGAGCCGACCGCATGGACCGTGACCCTCGCGTCGCTGGTCGCCGTCGTGCTGCTGTCCCGTGCCCGGGCCTTCCCGCTGGTCGCCGAGGTGGTCGCGCTGTTCGCCGCGGCTGCACTGCTCGTCGTGCGCCTGGTGGTGCTGTGGATGGACCACGCCGCGGGCGCCGGGCCGCTCGCGGTGCTGTGCGCGGCGGCGGTGCTGCCGCTGCTCGTCCTCGCCGTGCAGCCGCCGGAGCACATGCAGGTACGGCTGCGGCGCATCGCCGATCTGATCGAGTCGATCGGCGTGATCGGACTGTTCCCGCTCGCCGTCGGTGTCTTCGGCATCTACGGGCAGCTGCTCGACAAGTTCTGACACATGGTGCGGCCGCTCCGGGGCGGAGCGGACAGGAGAGAAGGGCGACATGCCGAACGGTGAGAACTGGCAGAGCGATGTGCTGCGCGACCTGAGGGGCGCCTCCGGGCAGCAGGAGTCCCAGCCGCAACCGCAGGGCGCATCCGCGCAGGGCCGGCAGCCCGTGCCCCCGCGGGCGCACGCCGCCCACCAGGGCGCCCCCGCGCAGCCCCAGCCGGTCCCCGCTCAGCGGCCCGCAGGACCCCCTCCGCAGGTCCGTACCCCGGACTCCCGCCCGGTGGTGGACAAGCAGCTCGCCGGCGCCGGTCTCAAGCCCCGCCACGGAGAGCCCCTCGCCGCCCGTGCCCTGCGCGCGGCGCGCCGCACCGTCTCCTCGTCCGCCGCCCGTGAGGTCGCCGGGGCGACCGCCACCGCCGAGGTGCTCCAGCAGGCCGTGACCACGGGCCGTCAGATCGCCGTCACCTCCATCCGCGGCGGAGCGGGGAAGACGACCGTCGCCGCGCTGCTCGGCACCACGTACGCGCACTACCGGCACGATCCGACCCTCATCGTGGAGGCCGACCCCGCCCTCGGCTCGCTGCCGCTGCGGCTCGGCGCCGAGACGCTGCGCTGGACCACCGGCGACGTGGCGGGCATCGTCGAGCCGCAGATGTCGCTGCTCGACGTCACCGGCTATCTCGTCCAACTCCCGGACAACGCCTGGCTGTTGCCCGGAAGCCAGAGCCAGATCGGGGCCATGCTCGACACCAAGGCGTACGAGCGGGTCATGGTGTCCCTGCGCCGCTACTTCGGTGTCACCGTCGTCGACTGCGAGACCCTGCCGGCGGAGGTCGCCCGCGTCGCGCTGTCGGCCTCCCAGGCCCGGGTGCTCACGGCACCCGCCACGCTGGAGGGCATCTCGAGCACATACGCCGTACTGGCGTGGATGCGCGGGCTGCCCCGGCACGTCATCGAGGGGACCGTCGTCACGCTGAACGAGATGGTCCCGCACACCGGGCTCGACGTCGACAAGGCCGCCGATACGCTGAAGGCCACCGGAGCCCGGGTCCACGTACTGCCCTACGACCGGCACCTGGCGGCCGGCGGCACGATCCGCACGGAACTCCTTGCGCACGGCACCCGCCAGGCCGCCACGCGCCTGGCCGCGGAGGTCTTCCGGCTCTCCTGGAAGCGCCGCTGAAACAAGGGGGAGGAACAGGCAGATGAGTATCCGACTGATCCACCGCCCGGCCCGCACCACCCGGCCGCCGGCGGCCCCGGACCCACGCACCATCGAGGCGCCGCCCAACCTGCCCGAGGGGAAGGCGGGTTCGATCGCCACCTCGCTGCTTCCCGTGGCCGGTGTGATGTCGTCCGTCGTGATGATGACCGTCGTGCGCAACAGTCAGTTCGCGGGGCTCGGCGCGATCATCCTCGTGGTGACCATCGTCGGCTCCATGGCCCTGGTCTTCTCCCAGCGCGGTAAGGCACAGCGCACCCGCCGTATCCAACGCGAGGCGTATCTCGCGTACTTGGAGGATCTGCGTGAGGAGCTGTCCAAGGAGGAGCGGCAGCGGCGCGAGACGGCCCAGGTGCTCAACCCGCCGCCGGACGCGCTGTACGACATAGTCCGCGACCCGGCCCGGCTGTGGGAGCGGCGGCGGACGGACGGCGACTTCCTGCGCGTGCGCGTCGGCACCGGGGAGATGCCGGTACAGGATCTGAAGGTGGGTCAGCAGAGTTCCTCCGTGCTCACCCCGCCCGACCAGTTCATGCTGAACGAGGCGTCCGCGCTGACGGCCAGGTTCGGCACCGGCACCGAACTTCCGCTCACCGTCCCGCTGGACCGCGTCGGCAACATCAGCGTCATCGGCCCCCGTGAGGACACCCTGCGCGTGGCCCGCGCCCTGATGGTCCAGGCGGCCGCCACGCACGCCCCCGACGATGTCGCCATGGCGCTCGCCGTGCCCGGCGACCGGCTGGCGGAGTGGGAGTGGGCGAAGTGGCTCCCGCATCTGCTCGACCCCGAGCAGTTCGACGGCCCGGTCGCCGCCCGCCGCATCGCCCCCTCGCTGCCCCAGCTGGCCCGCCAGATCGGGCCCGAGCTGCGCCGCCGCGCCTCCTTCGCCGCCGAGGTGCGCCGCGGTCTGTCCGGCAGGGACGCGCTCGCCATGAACTCGCGGCTGCTGGTCGTCACCGACGGGCACGGCGAGGACGCCGTCGACCTGCCGCGCCCCGACGACGCGGTGGGCCTGCGCGACATGGGCGTCACCGTGCTGCACCTGCTCGATCAGCGGATCCAGGAGCCCGGCCAGGTCGGGGTCAGGATCACCGTGGACGGTGCCCGGATCGACATCGAGGACCTGCGCGAGGCGGAGCCGATCAGTGCGCACGGCACGGTCGACCGGGTCGGCATCCCGTTCGCGGAAGGTCTGGCCCGGATGCTCGCTCCCTTGCGGCTGTCCGCCGAGTCCATGGTCGGCGTCCCGCTCACCGGGCCGGTCGACTTCGCCGAGCTGCTCGGCATCGACGACGTGGCCCGTCTGGACCTCGACCGGCTGTGGTCACCGCGTGGGGAACGCGCCTTCCTGCGCGTCCCCGTCGGCATCAGCGACAGCCGTGAGCCGGTCCTGCTCGACCTGAAGGAGTCCTCCGAACTGGGCATGGGCCCGCACGGCCTGTGCGTCGGCGCCACCGGCTCCGGCAAGTCCGAGCTGCTGCGGACCCTCGTGCTCGCCCTGGTCGCCACGCACCCGCCGGAGGACCTCTCCCTGGTTCTCGTCGACTACAAGGGCGGCGCCACCTTCGCCCCCTTCGCGGACCTCCCGCACGTGGCCGGCGTGATCACCAACCTGGAGAACCAGGCGGGCCTGGTGGAGCGTGTGCACGCGTCGCTCGCGGGTGAGGTCAAGCGCCGCCAGCAGGTCCTCAAGGATGCGGGCAACGTCGCGGACATCGGCCACTACGCCGCCCTGCGCGCCGAGAAGCGCCCCGATCTGGAGCCGCTGCCGCACCTGTTCGTGGTGATCGACGAGTTCGGCGAACTCCTCACCGTCAAGCCGGACTTCATCGATCTGTTCCTGTCCGTCGGCCGTATCGGCCGCTCCATCGGAGTCCACCTGCTGCTGTCCAGCCAGCGCATCGAGGGCGGCAAGCTCAAGGGTCTGGACACCTATCTGTCGTACCGGCTGGGTCTGCGCACCTTCTCCGCGGACGAGTCACGCACCGTCCTGGACACCGCGGACGCCTTCCACCTGCCGCCGCTGCCCGGCTTCGGCTACCTCAAGGTCGACACCAGTCACTACGAGCGGTTCAAGGCGAGCTATGTCTCCGGCGCCTACCGCGGGCCCGTGCAGCGCGAGGAGGAGGACACGGGGCCGCTCGCCCTGGCGTACGAGGCCTACAACACGCTGGGCGGTCAGGAGAGTTCGGGCCCGGAGGAGCCGCAGCTGCGGCGCCGCGAGACCGGCCCGACCGAGATGGGCGTCATGGTCCAGCAGATCGAGAACGCCGGCGCCAGGCCCGTACGCCAGATCTGGCTGCCTCCGCTGCCCGACGCCGTGGCCCTCGACAAGGTCGCCGGGCCCGTCGAGGTCGGGGCGCGGGGCATGCAGCTCGCCAATCAATGGGGGCGCGCGGAGCGCTCGTTGAGGGATGGTGGTCGGGCGACGGGCGGGCGGGGGCCGCTCCGGGTGCCGATGGGCATCCTCGACGACCCGACCAAGCGGTGGCAGGGCCAGTGGTACCTCGACCTCACGGTCGCGGGCGGGCACGCGGCGGTCATCGGCGGACCGCAGTCCGGCAAGACGACGCTCATGCGCACCCTCGCCCTGTCCCTGGCGCTGACCCACACCCCGCAGGAGGTCGGCATCTACGGCCTCGACCTGGTCGGCGGAGGACTCCAGGCCCTCGCCGGGCTCCCTCACGTCGGCGGGGTCGCGGGCCGTGCCGACCGCGAGCGCGCCGCACGCACCATCGACTCCGTGCGCGGCATGCTCGACCAGCGCGAGGAACTGTTCCGCATCCACAGCATCGACTCGCTGGAGCAGCTGCGCGACCTGCGCGCGGCGGGCCGTCTGCCGGAGCTTGCCTCCACCGAGATCGTGCTGCTCGTCGACGGCTTCGGCGCCCTGCGGGACGACTTCGAGGAGCTGGACGACGCGGTCGTCGACATCCTCAAACGGGGCGGCGGTTACGGCATCCACGTCGTGGCGGGCATGCTGCGCTGGAACGATGTGCGCATCGCCACCCAGTCCCAGTTCGGCACCCGGGTGGAGCTGCGCCTGAACGACACCAGTGAGTCCAGCATCGACCGCAAGCTCGCCGAGACCCTCGCACCGGAGGAGAAGGGCCGCGTCCTCACCGACGGCAAACTCTTCGCCCAGGTCGCGCTGCCGCGCACGGACGGCGTCGCCGACACGGCCGACCTCGGTGCGGTCCTGGAGCGCACGGCCCGTACGGTTCGCGCCACCTGGACGGGCGACGTGGCCCAGCCTGTCCGCATGCTGCCGCATGTGCTGGAGCCCAGGCTGCTGCCGAGCCCCGCGGCCGAGCCCCGCCGGGTGCCGATCGGCCTGGACCAGAACCGGCTCGCGCCCGTCATGCTCGACTTCGACGACTACGACGTCCTCACCACCGCGGGCCAGCAGCCGCTCGCCCCGTTCCTGCCCTACATCCCCTCCGCGATGGACATCGGCCTTCACTTCGTCCTGACCCGCCGTGTCGCGGGAGCCTCGCGCGGTCTGTACGAGCCCCTGCTGCAGGGCCTGCGCGAGTCCGGTGCCTCGGCGCTGGTGATGGCGGGCGACCGCAGCGAGGGCCAGCTCTTCCCCGGCGTCTACGCCACCCAGCAGCCGTCGGGGCGCGGGGTGCTGGTGCGCCGGGGGGAGCCGAACCGGCTGATCCAGACCGTGCACGCGGGGGACCGGTGAACCGGAGGAGTCCCGTGGGGCGTCCACGCCTCCGAACCCGTACGCCACCCGAACCGACCAGCGTGAAGGAACGGCCGACCCATGACCAAGGACGTCATCGCCCTGACCCGGAAGATGCCCGACCCGCTGAGCGTGATCGCGGGTCTGCTCTCCGGCGGCCCGGACAAGCTGGTGGGGGTGGAGGGCGACGGCGCCGTCGTGCAACTGTGCGACGAGCAGGGGCGCCCGCTGGTCTCCGTGGAGGCGCCGCTGCTCGTCCAGGTCAGGGGTGAGGCGCAACGCCTGCTCGGTGCGAGCGAGCCGGAGGTGCCGTACTGGTGGACCGAGGCTCGCGCGACCACCGGGGTCGAGGATGCCGAGCGGCTGGCGGGCACCTTCGCGGCCCGCCTGGCGACGCTGGTCGGGGGCACCGCCTGGCCGCCGCAGGCCGCGACGTCCCTCGCCGTGGTGAAGACCGAGGGACTGAGCGCGGTACCGACGCCCGCCGCCGCGCAGCCTGCGGTGGACGTGCTCACCGACAAGGTCGCCGTCCTGATCCAGGACCGCCCGGTCGTCGCGATGACGGCCTGGCTCTCGGACGCTCTGCGCGCCGCCGCCGACGCCGAACTGGGCCTGCAGATCGTCACACCCGCGGGGGCCCGTCTCTCGGCCGCCGTGCGCAACAGCCTGCCGGGCTGGCCCTCCCGCTGGGTCGTGCAGGACGAGACGGACGGCTACTACGACGGGCTGTCCGGAGCCGTGCTGGAGTGGAACAACGGCCTGTTCGTGACGGTGGAGTCCCCGGACGCCACCCCGCAGGACCCGCGCACGCCGATCGCGGACGCGTACAGGAGGGACGTCGAGGACACCGGGGAGCGCCAGTTGGCGATCTCCTTCCGGGCGATCCACCCCGCCGACGACCGCCTGGTGCTCGGCGGTGCGCTCGAGACCGTATGGCGCGAGATCACCGGCGAGCCGCCAGCCGGCTGGGGCACCGAGGAGCCGGCCAACCTCCCGTGGTCACTGCGGCAGTTGACGGACGTGGCCCACGAGCGGTCGCCGGCACCCACGTGGCTGGTCGTGGTCGGTACCCCGGAACGCCCCGGCCTCGCGACGGTGCGGATCACCCGCACGAAGGCCGGGGTCGAGGAGGACGTCACACTGGCGTTCGGCTACGGGCCGGGGGAGGAGGTGCCGACGGACGCGGTGCGCGGGACGGCCGAGGTGCTCGCCACCCGGCACGACCTCCAGTCGATGCTGGTCCAGATCCGCAAGGCCCGCCGCGATCTGTCCGTGCCGCCGCGCTTCGAGGGACCGGGCGTCCCGTTTGCCTTCGTCCTCGGCGCGGAGGAGGTGAGGACGATGCCGGGCGACCGCGCCCGCCGCACGCCCCTCGCCGAGGCCCCGGTCCCGATGGGGCCGAGGACCCGCCCGGCGCTCTACTACCCGTTGCCGGGGGATCCGGGAGACCTGTCGGGCTGGACGGACTTCGAGCGCCTGATGCGGCACCTCAAGGGTGCGTGACGACGAGGGGCGCCCCGTGAGGGACGCCCGGCTGTGACGTCGTGCGGTTCCGTCGCCTGGGCGGGTCGGGCGACAGCCGGCCCGCGGTTCCCCACGGCGACCGGGGGGCGCCCTCGGCCCACGCGCTAGGCCCTCGCCCGTTCGCGTGCGAGGGCCGCCGCGTCCCTCTTGAACGCCCAGGCCATCTCGGGCTCCATCACGAAGCGGAAGACCTTCCGCACCGGCGGCGAACACAGCGCCGTCACCAGGACACCCGCGGCGAGCGTTACGAACACCTCACCGAACGGCCGGTGCAACCACGTCTGGTCGTACCAGCCCCGGTAGTCCGCGGCCTTCACGAAGAATCCGTGCAGCAGATAGCCGTACAGCGTGCCCGCGCCCAGCGTGGTGAACCACATCGTCCGGCGTGGGACCCAGGCGAAGAAACCGGCCGTGAGCAGCAGCGAACAGCCCAGCAGGGCGAGGACCATCACGGGACCGCACCACCAGGGCACCCCCAGTTCCTGCGCGCTGTCACGGTGGAAGAACCAGGAGGCGTTCATCCGCGGCACGGCCCACCACGCCACGGCGAACCCGCCGACGAGCACCGGCACCGACAGGACGCGCACCTCGCGGCGCCGCAGCATCTGGAAGTGCTCCGGCCTCATCGACAGACCGATGACGAAGAACGGCAGGAACTGCAGCACTCGCTGGAGGTCCAGGTCGTCGCCGATGTCGGACGACACGGAGGCCAGCATGGCGATCACGATCGCCAGCGGGACCGGCCACCGGACCAGCTTCCAGATCGGGGTCGTCAGCCGCCAGATGAAGAGCGCGGCAAGGAACCACGTCAGGTACCACGGGTCGAGCAGGCTGATCGGCAGGCCCGAATCGCCGCCTATCGCGCGCTTGAAGAGGACATACACCGTCTCGAACACGACGTACGGCACCACGACGCCGGTCACCAGACGCTTCAGCCGATCCGGGCGCATGTCGAAATTGCGTGAGAAGTAGCCGGAGATCAGGATGAATGCCGGCATGTGGAAGGCGTATACGAACATGTACGCCGCTTCGAGGGTGCGGTGGCCGCCCTTGAGGGGCTCCCAGGAGTGGCCCATCGCCACCAGCACGATCGCCAGGTACTTGGCGTTGTCGAAGAAGGCGTCACGCTGCTTTGCCGGCGGCTTGTCGGGCTGGGGAGCGCGCGGACTCGGTACGCCCTGTCCCGACGACTGCGTGGGGAGTGGCGCACGCGACGGCGGTGCCGAGGACGGGCCTGTTGCTCTTGCGGAGGACGAGGCAGCGTGGAACATCTGAGGCACCCTAGCGTTGTCCGTGGGTTTTCGTAAAACCCTCGATGTAAATCCCTCTTTTGCCTGCGTGTACCCCCGATTTACGAAAGTCGGCGTGGTCGGGGCGTGTTCTTGCGCACATCGGACGCGGTGTCGATTTACCTACCACATGCGGCCGTTGTGTCCGCATTCATCACGACTAAAAGGTGCATAACGCCCGCGAGCGACTCTGGCGAAATGTCCGGCCAGACTGGGCTGCCGGTAATTTTCGAATACCTGCGGACGCGATGTGTGCACACTGAAATGATCACTGTTGAATGCCTGTCGGTCGCCTCTGAAATGCCGTGCGGGAGAGCCGTGTTCGCTCTCGCCCGTCCGTGCGGTCCCGGCGGCGGGCGCGGCTGGGGTGGCCGACGATGCCTCACGGGCCGCATATGGGGGGCTTGTTGGTGGCACGATGGTTCCGACGGGGGCGTGCAGGGGTAGGCGCCCCCGGGCCGGGAGAGCGGACGGACCGAGGGTGTGATCAGTTGTGGCCATTTCGCTGTCAGTGGTGCTGCTGTTGGCGATCATCCTGGTGGTGTTGATCCGAGGGGGCTCGATCAAGGCGGGCCCGGCGATCGTGGCCATCCTCTTCGGCTTCTTCCTCGCCTCGACCGGTATGGCCCCGTCCATAAACCGGTTCCTCAACTCCATAGCGGACACCATCAACTCGATCAGCTTCTGACCGGGTGAGAGGGGAACGTACGCCGTGGACGGTGGCCAGTGCGTCTCCCCACCGGCCGCCGGAAACGTCCTGGCTCGGGAAGCCGTCCCGGACGATCCGCCGGGTCACCTCGCTGCGCGCCCCGGCGAGTTCGGCGGCGATCCGGCGCTCCCGGTCGCCGTCCGCCGACACGGCCGCAGGCGCCGGCGTGCTGACGAGCAGGCACTGCCGCCGCAGGTGGTTCGGCGGGTGGGTCGGGTCCACGCTGTGTCCGTGCCGGGCGCCGGTGCGCCGTCGGTGCTGGTACTCGAACTCGGGGATCGACGCCCCATGGGTGCGGTGAACCCTTCCCGCAACTCGTCCGCCCGCGCCGCGGCTTCGCGGTTGGCGCGCAGTCCGGTCAGCGTGGCCTCGGTGGCGTCGCGCTGCAGGGTGGTGGCGCCGGAGCCCCTGACCAGGAGCCGTTCCATGACGCCCACGGCGCTCTCGGTGGACCCGACATCGGCGGCCTCGCGGCCGGCGAGGTACTCGGCCCGCTGCTCGGCCCGCAGCGTCAGCAGGCGGCGCGCCCGCGAATGCGGTACCGCACGACACTCGCGTTGACCGCCGCATCCACGACGATCACGTTCACGCCGCGGGTGCCGACCGCCCGCAGGACATGGTCGACCAGCGCGTACAACGCGGGGGTGTCGGCGCGGTACAGAACCGGCCATTCCCGTGGCAGGCGCAGCCCCCACGGAACCAGGGCGACCGCCACCGCCGGGAGGAGCCGACCGAGCACCACCTGGGCGCTGCCCCCTCCACTCACCACGCACCAGATGCCGGCGACCACGAGCACCACCGTCACCCCCGTGCACGGCGGGAGCGATCGCGCAGGCGAGGAGCGAAGAGGCGTCGCGCCGCGCGCGCAGGGTCCCGCCCGCCGTCATCTCGGCGAGCAGCCTCTCGCCGTGCCGTCGGGACAGTGCGCGCCGCACCCTTTCCAGCCCGCCGTGCTGCTCAGGCCTGGCTGGTGGCCCATCTAGTGCTGTGGCCGGAAAGGTTTGCCGGTGAACCTTTCCGGTCGCCGCACTAGAGAGGTTCACGGCCGTCCTGCTGTCCTGACCGGCACGGGGCCACCCGGTCGGTGGAACGACGTCGGCTGGCAGTTGTTTCGGCGTGAGTGATCACAGCCCCTTGCGCTGACCTGCGGGCCTGCGATCAGGCCGGGATCAGGGACAGTTCATGATCTTCGACACACGGGGAACACGATCGGAATCCGAACGGGCACGCAACGGGCACACAAGGCCGAGCGAAGATCGGAAATGCATCACAGTGTTCGGCATCATGCCCGTGTGGACTTCGACCTTGCCCCGCCCGCCGGCGTCGGCCCCTTGCGGATCGGGATGCCTCGGCAGGCGGCCGGCACTGCACTGGACGCATTCCGCGATCCCTCTGCGATCTCGGAGTCCGATAGGCCGGGGCAGCATGTCTTTCGTCCCAGCGGACTGATGATCAGCATCCACTGCATGCGAGACACGCTCGAAGCGATCGAGCTGGGGAGGCCGTCGACGCGGACGGACCGAGTGATGTTCCGCGACCTGGACGTGTTCGCTCTCCCGGCCACCGAGCTGGTGCGGCGCATGGGCGAGCGCACCTCGATCGAGGCGGACCCCGACGACCCTGCCTCACTCATTGCCCCGAACCTGCTGCTGAGCTTCTGGCGCCCGTTTGCGGCCGACGACGGGTCGGAGGAGGAGCAGGGCTATTACTTCAGCTCAGTCCTTCTGGCGCGGCCCGGCTACTACGACACCCCGGCCCAGGCCACAGAGCGGCTCCCGTAGCTCCTGACAGACCGGATCGGATCCGAACGGGCACGCAAGGGGCACCTAGGCCCGAGCGAAGATCGGAAATGCATCAGGGCCAGGCGGAGGATTGCTCCTCCGACCTGGCCCTGAGCCGTAAGAGCGGGCGACGGGAATCGAACCCGCGTAGCTAGTTTGGAAGACTAGGGCTCTACCATTGAGCTACGCCCGCAACAGGAGCGCCGCAGGTCAGTGACCGCGACACTGGAGGCATCGTAGCGGGTCGTCCGCCCCGTAGGCCAACGCGTTCGTCCACGCGCGAGCCCGTGAACAAACGGGCCGACGCATCCGGCCAGGGCATGTACCCTACGTGTCGCACCAGCACGGGGTGTGGCGCAGCTTGGTAGCGCGTCCGCTTTGGGAGCGGAAGGCCGTGGGTTCAAATCCCGCCACCCCGACCACCGTCCGGCGCCGCTCGGCGCAGGATTGCTTGATCCCCTTTTGGGGCGCTGACCGGCTGCGGTTACTATGCAAGCTGCGCGCCCGTGTGTCTGCACTGCCACGTCTCTCAGGCAGGGGCCCGCTCCATCCGCCGTAGGCCCGCCCGTCCGGGGCGGGGCAGCTCGGCAGAACCCCCAGAAGTCAGCCACAAGGAGACCGAACCGTGAAGAGCGCCGTGGAGACCCTGAACCCGACCCGGGTTCGGCTCACTGTCGAGGTGCCCTTCGAGGAGCTCAAGGACAGCCTCGACGCGGCGTACAAGAAGATCAACCAGCAGGTCACGGTGAAGGGCTTCCGCAAGGGCAAGATCCCGGCCCGGGTCATCGACCAGCGGTTCGGTCGTGGCGCCGTGCTCGAGGAGGCCGTCAACGACGCGCTTCCGAAGTTCTACACCGAGGCGGTCAACGAGGCCGAGCTGAACCCGCTGGGCCAGCCGGAGGTCGACATCAAGGAGCTGAAGGACAACGTGGTGCTGTCCTTCACCGCCGAGGTCGACGTCCGCCCGACCATCGAGGTCCCGGACTACTCCGGCATCGAGGTCGAGGTCGACGCCATCGAGGTGACGGACGAGGACATCGAGAAGTCGGTCGAGCAACTGCGTGACCGCTTCGCCTCGACGACCCCGGTCGAGCGCGCCGCCGAGGACGGCGACGTCGTCACGATCGATCTGGAGGCCAAGGTCGACGGCGAGGTCCTCGAGGACGGCGTCGCCGACGGCGTGTCGTACACCATCGGCTCCGGCGAGCTGCTGGACGGCGTCGACGACGCCGTGAAGGGTCTGTCGGCCGGCGAGGAGGCCACCTTCGCCTCCGAGCTCAAGGGCGGCTCGGCGGCGGGCAAGGAGGCCGAGGTGACGGTCAAGGTCACCCAGGTCGCCTCCCGTGAACTGCCGGAGCTGGACGACGAGTTCGCGCAGCTGGCGTCCGAGTTCGACACGCTGGACGAGCTCAAGGCCGACAGCCGCAAGCGCCTCGAGAACATGAAGCAGTACGACCAGGCCACGCAGGCCCAGGAGCGCGTCCTGGACAAGCTGCTCGAGCTGGTCGAGGTCCCGATCCCCGAGAAGCTGCTCGAGGACGAGATCAACACCCGCAAGCACAACCTCGAGCACCACCAGCTCCCCCAGATGGGTCTGACCCTCGACAAGTACCTGGAGATCCAGGGCACGACCGCCGAGGAGTTCGAGACCGAGACGCGCGAGGCCGCGATCAAGGGCATCAAGACCCAGTTCGTCCTCGACGAGCTGGTCAACAAGGAGAAGCTGAACGTCGGCCAGGAGGAGCTCACCGAGCACCTCATGCGGCGCGCCGCCTCCTCCGGCATGTCCCCCGACCAGTTCGCCCAGGCGGTCGTCGAGGGCGGCCAGGTCCCGATGCTGGTCGGCGAGGTCGCCCGCGGCAAGGCCCTGGCGGTGGTGGTCGAGGCCGCCACGGTCAAGGACACCAACGGCGAGTTGATCAACTTGGACGACGAGGACGAGGACGAGGCCGCGGAGGGCTCCGCCGAGGCCGCCGCCGAGGAGAAGCCGGAGGCCTGACCTCCTGCGGCGGACAGCCGTGCCGACGGGTCCCGCGACGCGCGTGTGCGCTGCGGGGCCCGTCGCCCTATGTGTCCGGGCGACGACGGCTTGGGGCCGGCCGCGCCCGGGAAGGGGCGCGGCGCCGGGAGCGTCGCACGGCCACCGTGAGGGGCGCGAGTCACCACCAACAGCCCGCATCGACGCGACCGCCGGAGCACCCGCGGCGACAATGGATCCGGGGCCCGGAACGGAGTCTGCAGTAGGCGCCCCGGACGCCGGGTTCCGCACGGCCAACGCCCATGCGCTGACAGCGAACACCCGCTGAACCGGGATGGCACCCGCCTGCCTGCGCGTTAGGGTCCATGAATACGAGGGCAGGGGAGTCCCCGAAGCCGCCCCGGCGAGGGGCGCACGGGGTCCCACGCCCCGGCAGAACACGTGAGACGGCTCCGCGCCGTCGTAAGACGAGCAGGTGGATACGTGACGAATCTGATGCCCTCCGCCGCCGGCGAGCCTTCCATCGGTGGCGGCCTCGGCGACCAGGTCTACAGCCGGCTGCTCAACGAGCGGATCATCTTCCTCGGCCAGCCGGTGGACGACGACATCGCCAACCGGATCACCGCACAGCTGCTGCTCCTTGCCGCCGACCCGGACAAGGACATCTACCTCTACATCAACAGCCCCGGTGGCTCCATCACCGCCGGCATGGCGATCTACGACACCATGCAGTACATCAAGAACGACGTGGTGACGATCGCCATGGGCATGGCGGCGTCGATGGGGCAGTTCCTGCTCAGCGCGGGTACCCCGGGCAAGCGGTTCGCCCTGCCCAACGCCGAGATCCTGATTCACCAGCCCTCGGCCGGCCTCGCCGGCTCCGCGTCCGACATCAAGATCCACGCCGAGCGGCTGCTGCACACCAAGAAGCGCATGGCGGAGCTGACCTCTTTCCACACCGGCCAGTCGGTCGAGCAGATCACCCGTGACTCGGACCGCGACCGCTGGTTCGACGCCGAGGAGGCGAAGGGCTACGGCCTGATCGACGAGGTCATCACCACCGCTGCCGGCATGCCGGGCGGCGGAGGCACCGGGGCGGGCTCGTAAGGGCTCACCGGGCCACGTACGGCCGGTGGACACTCGAGAGGTGCCACCCGGCCCGCCGTACGGTCCGGTCTGCCCCGTATGGGCTTCACCGGGCCCCTCCAGGCCCCCAGCGCCCCTCCAGCCCCCAAGCCACCGCCACAGCCCCTTTCCAGGAGACACCGTGAACGACTTCCCCGGCAGCGGCCTCTACGACCGTGTGCGCGCCGAGTACACCGCCCCCGTGGCCGAGTCCCGCTACGTCATCCCGCGCTTCGTGGAGCGCACCTCGCAGGGCATCCGCGAGTACGACCCCTACGCGAAGCTCTTCGAGGAGCGCGTGATCTTCCTCGGCGTCCAGATCGACGACGCCTCCGCCAACGACGTCATGGCGCAGCTGCTGTGCCTGGAGTCGATGGACCCCGACCGTGACATCTCGGTCTACATCAACAGCCCCGGCGGCTCCTTCACCGCGCTCACGGCCATCTACGACACGATGCAGTTCGTGAAGCCGGACATCCAGACGGTCTGCATGGGCCAGGCCGCCTCCGCCGCCGCGGTGCTGCTGGCCGCGGGCACCCCGGGCAAGCGCATGGCGCTCCCGAACGCCCGTGTGCTGATCCACCAGCCGTACAGCGAGACGGGCCGCGGTCAGGTCTCCGACCTGGAGATCGCCGCCAACGAAATCCTCCGGATGCGCTCGCAGCTGGAGGAGATGCTGGCCAAGCACTCGAACACACCGATCGAGAAGATCCGTGAGGACATCGAGCGTGACAAGATCCTCACGGCCGAGGACGCCCTGGCGTACGGCCTGATCGACCAGATCATCTCGACCCGGAAGATGAACAACACCTCGGTCCGCTAGCGCGAATCGGCTCGATTCGTCATCGGACCTGTATCGTCTGCCGCCCCTTGGCCCGGTTTGACACGTTACACGTCAAAGTGAACCGTGCCAAGGGGGGCCCGAACGGGGGGCCCGGCAAGGTACCGTCGGACATAAGGCAGCACCAGGAGCCGCTGGATCCAAGGCGTCTCCCAGGCGAAGGGGAAGCACACCGTGGCACGCATCGGTGACGGCGGCGATCTGCTCAAGTGCTCGTTCTGCGGCAAGAGCCAGAAGCAGGTCAAGAAGCTCATCGCAGGCCCCGGTGTGTACATCTGCGACGAGTGCATCGATCTCTGCAACGAGATCATCGAGGAAGAGCTCGCGGAGACGAGTGAGGTGCGCTGGGAGGAACTTCCCAAGCCCCGCGAGATCTACGAGTTCCTCGAGGGGTATGTGGTCGGCCAGGAGGCGGCCAAGAAGGCCCTGTCCGTCGCGGTGTACAACCACTACAAGCGGGTCCAGGCCGGTGAGAACGGCGGCGCCCAAGGCCGCGACGACGCCATCGAGTTGGCGAAGTCGAACATCCTGCTGCTGGGCCCGACGGGCTCGGGCAAGACACTCCTCGCCCAGACGCTGGCCCGCATGCTGAACGTCCCCTTCGCCATCGCCGACGCGACGGCGCTGACGGAGGCCGGCTATGTGGGCGAGGACGTCGAGAACATCCTCCTGAAGCTGATCCAGGCCGCGGACTACGACGTCAAGAAGGCCGAGACGGGCATCATCTACATCGATGAGATCGACAAGGTGGCCCGCAAGAGCGAGAACCCCTCCATCACGCGTGACGTGTCGGGTGAGGGCGTCCAGCAGGCGCTGCTGAAGATTCTGGAGGGCACGACGGCGTCGGTGCCTCCCCAGGGCGGCCGCAAGCACCCGCATCAGGAGTTCATCCAGATCGACACGACGAACGTGCTGTTCATCGTGGGCGGCGCGTTCGCGGGACTGGAGAAGATCATCGAGGCGCGGGCGGGCGCGAAGGGCATCGGCTTCGGCGCGACGATCCGCTCGAAGCGCGAACTGGAGTCGAAGGACCAGTTCGAGGACGTGATGCCCGAGGACCTGGTGAAGTTCGGCATGATTCCCGAGTTCATCGGCCGTCTCCCGGTCATCACCTCGGTCCACAACCTCGACCGCAAGGCCCTCCTGCAGATCCTGGTGGAGCCCCGCAACGCCCTGGTCAAGCAGTACCAGCGCCTCTTCGAACTCGACGGCGTGGAACTGGACTTCGAGCGCGAGGCCCTGGAGGCCATCGCGGACCAGGCGATCCTGCGCCAGACGGGCGCCCGAGGACTGCGCGCCATCATGGAGGAGGTCCTCCAGGCGGTGATGTACGAGGTCCCGTCCCGGAAGGACGTCGCTCGCGTCGTCATCACGGCGGACGTCGTCCTGTCGAACGTGAACCCGACGCTGATCCCCCGGGACGCGCGCGGTCGTGGGCCCGGAGAGCAGAAGTCGGCGTAACGCGGTCACCCGAACGAGTGAGGGGCCCCGGTCAATCGACCGGGGCCCCTTCACCGTTGGGGCGTAAGACGTCAGGCCTTGACGCGCACGTCGTTGCGGAGCTTGGCGGCGAGGTCGGCCGTCTCGTCGATCGATCCTGCGTTGCCGGTGGCCATGGAGGCGAAGCTGAACGCCGTGACGTCCGCGACGGTGCTGTGGTCGCCCCAGATGCAGATGGGCATCTTCACGCTCTTCGCGGCACCGGCGCTCTTGCTCGACGCGTCGTCGTTCTCGAACTGGGCCACCTGGCACTTCATGATGCCGTTCGCGAAGCCGGCCGGGTGAACCGTCTCCGGGCTGCCGAGAAGCTGGCCCTTGCTGGTCTTGTCCTTCTCGGACTCCGACTTGATCTTGGCGAACATGGCGTCCACCACGGCCTCGGGGTCGTCGATGGTGCCGTAGACGCCGCCGAAGGTGAGGTTCTTGGCGGACACTCCCGTGCCGTTCTGGTACCCGGCGCTGACGTCCTTGGGGTTCTTCACCCCCCACTTCTCGAAGTCCGCCAGGTCGTCGTCGCTCATCGAGTCCGGGGAAGTGCTGCTGCCGGCCTTCTTGTACGTACCGTCGATGACCGTAGCCGGCGCCGACAGCTTGTGCGGGCCGTCGTCCGGCACCGAGCCGGCGCCGCCGCCCCCGCCGATCACGAAGTACGCGCCCACCGCGATCGCCGCCACGACCGCCACCGCGCCGATGATCAGACCGGTCCGCTTCTTGCTGCCGTCCGGCGCCGGCGGCTGCGGGACGCCGTAGGGCTGCTGGCCGTAGGGGGCCTGACCGTAGGGCTGCGTGGGCTGCTGCCCGTAGGGGTTGGACTGCGGCGGCACACCCTGGGGGGCCTGCTGCGGGTAGCCGTAGCCGGGGGACGGCGGAGCCTGCTGGGGGTAGCCGTAGCCGGGCTGGGGTGCCTGCGGCGGCTGGCCGTAGGGACCCGGCTGGCCGTACGGCCCGGGCTGCTGGGGCTGCCCGCCGTACGGGCCCGGCTGGTTGTAGCTCATCTTCTGGGTTCCCCTCCAGAGACTCTTATGTACTCCCGACATCCTGGCGCAAGCGGACGAACGCCGTGCCACCGGGTGGCCTCACCGTTACGAAAGAATCGCGTTTCGGGACGGGCCCATGACACCCCTAAACTGACCCCGTGACCGAGAACGCTCATCAGCAGCCAACAGCGCCCGACACCGAACTGCCGACCCAGTACGCGCCGGCCGACGTAGAGGGGCCGCTGTACGAGCGCTGGGTGGAGCGCGGTTACTTCGAGGCCGACGCCAAGAGCGAGAAGCCTCCGTACACCATCGTCATTCCGCCGCCGAACGTCACCGGCAGCCTGCACCTGGGCCACGCCTTCCAGCACACGCTCATGGACGCCCTCACCCGCCGCAAGCGGATGCAGGGCTTCGAGTCGCTGTGGCTGCCCGGCATGGACCACGCCGGTATCGCTACCCAGAACAAGGTCGAGCAGCAGCTCGCCGAGGAAGGCAAGTCCCGCCAGGACCTCGGCCGTGAGGCGTTCGTCGAGCGCGTCTGGCAGTGGAAGGAGGAGTACGGCGGCAAGATCCTCGGCCAGATGCGCCGGCTCGGCGACGGAGTGGACTGGAACCGCGAGCGGTTCACCATGGACGAGGGCCTGTCCAAGGCTGTCCTCACCATCTTCAAGAAGCTCTACGAAGACGAGCTGATCTACCGCGCCGAGCGCATCATCAACTGGTGCCCCCGTTGTCTGACGGCCATTTCGGACATCGAGGTCGAGTACCAGGAGGACGACGGCGAGCTCGTCTCCATCAAGTACGGGCAAGGGGACGACACCGTCGTCGTCGCCACCACCCGCGCCGAGACCATGCTCGGTGACACGGCTGTCGCCGTTCACCCCGACGACGAGCGGTACTGGCATCTGGTCGGCAGGCGGATCAAGCTGCCCCTCACCGACCGCAGCATTCCCGTCGTCGCGGACCCCCACGTCGACCCCGAGTTCGGCACCGGTGCCGTCAAGGTCACCCCGGCGCACGACCCGAACGACTTCGCGATCGGCCAGCGCCACGGCCTCGAGTCGATCACGATCATGGACGAGCGGGCGATCATCACCGCCCACGGCCCCTTCCAGGGCCTCGACCGCTTCGAGGCGCGCAGCGCCATCGTCGCCGCACTGCGTTCGCAGGGCCGGATCGTCGCCGAGAAGCGCCCGTACGTCCACTCCGTCGGCCACTGCTCGCGCTGCAAGACCACCATCGAGCCGCGCCTGTCCATGCAGTGGTGGGTCAAGGTCGGCCCGCTCGCGAAGGCCGCGGGTGACGCGGTCCGCGACGGCCGGGTCAAGATCCATCCCGAGGACATGTCGAAGCGCTACTTCGACTGGGTCGACAACATGAACGACTGGTGCATCTCGCGCCAGCTGTGGTGGGGCCACCGGATCCCGATCTGGTACGGCCCCGACGGCGAGGTCGTCTGCGTCGGCCCCGACGAGGAGCCGCCGACGGGTGAGGGCTGGCACCAGGACACCGATGTCCTGGACACCTGGTTCTCCTCCGGCCTGTGGCCGTTCTCCACGCTCGGCTGGCCCGAACAGACCGAGGACCTGCGGAAGTTCTATTCGACCGACGTCCTGCTGACCGGCCACGACATCATCTTCTTCTGGGTCGCCCGGATGATGATGTTCGGTCTGTACGCGATGGACGGCGAGGTCCCCTTCACGACCATCGCCCTGACCGGCCTGGTCCGTGACGAGCGCGGCAAGAAGATGTCGAAGTCGTTCGGCAACGTGGTCGACCCGCTCGACTGGATGGACAAGTACGGCTCCGACGCGCTGCGCTTCACGCTCGCTCGTGGCGCCAACCCCGGCACGGACGTCCCGATCGGTGAGGACTGGGTCCAGGCGTCCCGGAACTTCGCCAACAAGATCTGGAACGCGACGCGCTTCGCGCTCATGAACGGCGCCACGGTCGAAGGGCCGCTGCCGGAGGCGTCGAAGCTGTCCGCGACCGACCGCTGGATCCTCTCCCGCCTGAACGAGACGGTCGCGCAGGTCGACGCGTACTACGAGGACTTCCAGTTCGCCAAGCTCAGCGAGGGCCTCTACCACTTCGCATGGGACGAGGTCTTCGACTGGTACGTCGAGCTGTCCAAGACGACGTTCCAGGCCGGTGGCGAGGCGGCCGAGATCGGCAAGCGTGTCCTGGGCGAGGTCCTGGACGTGACCCTGCGGCTGCTCCACCCGATCGTCCCGTTCGTCACCGAGACGCTGTGGACCACCCTCACGGGCGGTGAGTCCGTCGTCATCGCGGACTGGCCGCGCGACAGCGGCTTCCGCGATGCGGCCGCCGAGAGGGAGATCGCGACCCTCCAGTCGGTCATCACCGAGGTCCGGCGTTTCCGCGCCGACCAGGGCCTGCAGCCCGGCCAGCGCGTCCCTGCCAGGCTGACGCTGGACGGCACGGCGCTCGCGGTGCACGAGGCGGCCATCCGCCAGCTGCTGCGTCTGCAGCCCGAGGGCGAGGGATTCACGGCGACGGCGACCCTGCCGGTCGCGGGCGCCACGGTGGCCCTGGACCTGTCCGGCACGATCGACGTGGCGGCTGAGCGCAAGCGTCTGGCGAAGGACCTCGCCGCGGCCGAGAAGGAGAAGTCCCAGGCCACGGCGAAGCTCGGCAACGAGGCGTTCCTGGCGAAGGCGCCGGACCACGTCGTGGAGAAGATCCGCACACGGCTCGCCAAGGCCGACGAGGACATCGCGCGGATCCAGGCCCAGCTGGAGCGCCTGCCGCAGGAGTAGGGGCCCGGCGCGGTGACGCGAGCAGGCCGCGCACAGTTCACGCGGAACGCCCGGCCGGGATCTCCCGGCCGGGCGTTCCGCGCGTGCGGCTGCCGAGCGCGGCGGTGGCGCAGGGATTCACCGCCGCGACGAGCGGGGCGTGCCCGCACGCGCCCGCAGGGGTCTCTTCCCGGGCTCCCGGCGTTACTGTGCGGCACGGCTGCCCGCGGCCGCGCCTGTCACCCGTGCTCCGTAGACTGGCATCGTGAGTGACCTGCCTCCGCTTGACCCCAATGAGAGCGATCCCTTCGAAGACATCGTCGTGGCCGAGACCGACCGCGATCCGGATCTCGCGGTGATCGAGGCCGGCAGCCGCACCCTGCGCACGCAGGGGGCCCCGCCGCAGGCAGACGTGCCCGGCCGCCCCGCCGACCCCGAGGTCGACAGGGCGCTGCGGGCGGTCGAGGCAGAACTGGCCACGCGCTGGGGGGAGACCAAGCTGGAGCCGTCCGTCAGCCGCATCTCGGCGCTGATGGACGTGCTGGGGGAGCCGCAGCGGTCGTATCCGTCCATCCACATCACGGGGACCAACGGCAAGACGTCCACCGCGCGCATGATCGAGGCTCTGCTCGGCGCCTTCGAGCTGCGCACGGGCCGGTACACGAGCCCGCATGTCCAGTCGGTGACCGAGCGCATCAGCCTCGACGGTGCCCCCGTCTCCGCCGAGCGCTTCATCGAGACCTACGACGACATCAAGCCGTACGTCGAGATGGTCGACGGACAGCAGGAGTACCGTCTCTCCTTCTTCGAGGTCCTCACCGGCATGGCGTACGCGGCCTTCGCGGACGCCCCCGTCGACGTCGCGGTCGTCGAGGTCGGCATGGGCGGCAGCTGGGACGCGACGAACCTGATCGACGGGGACGTCGCCGTCATCACCCCCATCGACCTGGACCACACCGACCGGCTCGGCGGCACGCCCGGCGATATCGCCCAGGAGAAGGCCGGCATCATCAAGCGGGGCGCCACTGTCATCATGGCCCAGCAGCCGGTCGACGCGGCCCAGGTGCTGCTGAAGAAGGCCGTGGAGGTGGACGCGACCGTCGCCCGCGAGGGCCTGGAGTTCGGTGTCGTCTCGCGGCAGGTGGCGGTCGGCGGCCAGCTCCTCACCCTGCGCGGCCTCGGCGGCGAGTACGGCGAGATGTACCTGCCGCTGCACGGCGCCTACCAGGCCCACAACGCCGCCGTTGCGCTCGCCGCGGTCGAGGCGTTCTTCGGGGTGGGCTCCCAGCGGCCCGGGCCGCTGGACGCGGACACGGTCCGCAAGGCATTCGCGTCGGTGTCGTCCCCGGGCCGTCTCGAGGTCGTACGGCGCTCCCCGACCGTGGTTCTGGACGCCGCTCACAACCCGGCGGGCGCCCGCGCCACCGCCGACGCCGTGAGTGAGGCCTTCGACTTCAGCCGCCTGATCGGCGTCGTCGGTGTGAGCGGCGACAAGAACGTCCGGAGTCTTCTGGAGGCCTTCGAGCCGATCTTCACCGAGGTCGTGATCACTCAGAACTCCAGTCACCGTGCGATGGACGCCGACGAACTGGCCGCCGTCGCGGTGGAGGTCTTCGGCGAGGAACGCGTCCAGGTCGAGCCCCGGCTGCCCGACGCTCTGGAGGCCGCGATCACGCTCGCCGAGGAGGAGGGGGAGTACGCCGGCGCAGGCGTCCTCGTCACCGGTTCCGTCATCACCGTCGGCGAGGCCCGACTGCTTCTGGGGAAGGGCTGATCCGTCATGCGTACGCTCTGTGCTTCGACTCTGATCGGCGAGTTCTTCGTCATCGGCTTTGCCGGTCTGGTCGCGATGAAGGACCCGGATCTGTCCACCGGCACGGTCTGGACGGTCAGCGGCGTCGCCATGGCGCTGAGCATCCTGCTCTGCGGCCTGATCACCCGCCCCGGCGGCGTCCAGCTGGGCTGGGCCCTGCAGATCGCGCTGATCGCCGCCGGGTTCGTGGTCCCCTCGATGTTCTTCCTGGGCGCCGTCTTCGCGGCGCTGTGGTGGGCGTCGGTCCACTACGGGAGGAAGATCGACGAGGCGAAGGCCCGCTTTGCGGCGGCCGAGAGCGACGAAAGCAGTCCGGCCTAGCGCGGTGCCCGGGACCGTCGCAGCGCCGCGCCCCGCCCCCTGTACGACGGTGCCGCAGCCCTTCGGCCGTCGTCCCGGGTCGGGGTCGCGTGCGTCCGGTCGCGCAGTCGCCCACACCTGCACGGGACGCGGTCCCGGGACGGTAACCGCGCAACCTGACGCTGAGTGACAACCACCCGGCTGCGCCCTGTAGCCTCATCCTCCCGCACCACCGATTAAGGAGCTCTTTCGTGACCGCGCGCACCCTCGTCCTCCTCAAGCCCGACGCCGTCCGTCGTGGGCTGATCGGCGAGATCATCAGCCGTATCGAGCGCAAGGCAGGCTGGACCATCAGTGCGCTGGAGCTGCGCACGCTGGACCAGGACACGCTCGAGCAGCACTACGGCGAGCACCAGGGCAAGCCCTTCTACGAGCCGCTGGTGGAGTTCATGGCCTCCGGCCCGGTCGTCGCGCTCGTCGTCGAGGGCGAGCGGGTCATCGAGGGCCTGCGGGCGCTCGCGGGACCCACCGACCCGATCGCCGCCGCGCCCGGTTCCATCCGCGGCGACTACGGTGTCATCGTTCGCGAGAATCTGATCCACGCCTCCGACTCCGAGGAGTCCGCCGAGCGCGAGCTGAAGATCTTCTTCCCCGGGCGCTTCTGAGCGTCCGGCCGATGAACTTCTGAACGCGTCTTGTGAACAATTCCTGAGGGTTTGTCACGTCACCCGGATGCCGTAACGGGGGTGGCTGAAAATTCCGGCCTCGTAAAACCCGGCCGTCCCGCGGCATATGCGTGTCGTTCGGGGGAACGGCAACCCCTGAACGTCCGTCTCCACAAGCGAGGCGACGCGTCATCTGCTGACAATGGCGAAGACCCTCGCGCAATGTTTCGTGCGGGCGAGACTACGATGTAAGCCTTCACGTCACAGCACCCACTTCGCCGCCCCAACAAAAGCCATCAAACGCTCAACTTGGGAAGGCCAGACGAATCCTCATGGGGAACTCAATGTCGTTCATCGGCCGTGACATGGCTGTCGACCTCGGGACCGCCAACACGCTGGTGTACGTCAGGGGTCGCGGGATCGTACTCAACGAGCCGTCCGTCGTCGCGATCAACACCAACACCGGTGGAATCCTGGCGGTCGGTGCGGAGGCGAAGAAGATGATCGGCCGGACCCCGGGCAACATCGTCGCGGTGCGCCCTCTGAAGGACGGTGTGATCGCCGACTTCGAGATCACCGAACGGATGCTCCGTTACTTCATCCTGAAGATCCATAAGCGGCGGTATCTGGCTCGTCCGCGGGTCGTCGTCTGTGTGCCGTCGGGCATCACGGGCGTCGAGCGTCGTGCTGTCATCGAGGCGTCCTCCCAGGCCGGTGCACGCCAGGTGCACATCATCGAGGAGCCCATGGCCGCCGCCATCGGTTCCGGCCTGCCGGTCCACGAGGCCACGGGCAACATGGTGGTGGACATCGGCGGTGGCACCACAGAGGTCGCGGTCATCTCGCTCGGTGGCATCGTCACCGCCCAGTCCATCCGCGTCGCGGGTGACGAACTGGACAACGCGATCATCCAGCACATCAAGAAGGAGTACTCGCTCCTCCTTGGTGAGCGGACGGCGGAGCAGATCAAGATCACGATCGGTTCGGCGTACGAGCTGGACTCCGACGAGCACACCGAGATCCGCGGCCGGGACCTGGTCTCCGGATTGCCCAAGACCGTGGTCATCTCGGCGGCCGAGGTCCGCAAGGCCATCGAGGAACCGGTCAACGCCATCGTGGACGCGGTCAAGACGACCCTCGACAAGTGCCCGCCGGAACTGTCCGGCGACGTCATGGACCGGGGGATCGTCCTCACCGGTGGCGGCGCCCTGCTGCGCGGCCTCGACGAGCGGCTGCGCCGGGAGACCGGCATGCCGATCCACATCGCCGAGGACCCGCTGGACAGCGTGGCGCTCGGCTCCGGCAAGTGCGTCGAGGAGTTCGAGGCGCTCCAGCAGGTACTGGACGCCCAGCCCCGCAGATGACGCAACGGGTCGGTTCCGCCGTACGAGACGATCTTCCTCTCGTGCGGCGGATCGCTGATATAGAGGCTTAAACTCCCCTATACCACCTCTGGGTTCTGCCCGCCGGGTTGTGCCTGCCAGGTATTGCTCGTCGGGTTCGTCCACCGGGCACCGCGCACCCGGGGGGCCCGCCCGACACATTCCGACGAGGAAGGCACGGCCGCCGCACGTGAGGGACACACGAGAGAGCCGGCTGCTCCTGGTGCTGCTGATCGCCATCGCGTTCGCTCTGATCACGGTGGACATCCGCGGCGGCCAGGACTCACCGGTCGAAGGTGCCCGTCAGGCCGCTGCCACGGTCTTCGGCCCGATCGAGAACGGTGTGTCGACCGCCGTCGACCCCGTGGGCAACGCGATCGAGGCCGTACGCGACTCCGGCAGCCGGCACGACCGCATCGCCCAACTGGAGCGTTCGAACGCCGCCTTGAAGGCGAAGCTGGGCAGCGACGACCGCGACCGCAGCCGCCTCAAGCAGCTCGACAACATGCTCCGGGTGGCGGGCGAGGGACAGTACGGCATCAAGGGCGCCGAGGTCATCGCGATAGGAGCGGCCCAGGGCTTCTCCTGGACCGTCACCATCGACGTGGGCGCCGCCGACGGCATCAAGCGCGACATGACCGTCCTCAACGGCGACGGGCTGGTGGGGCGCGTCACCACCGTCGGCCCGAACACCTCGACCGTGCTGCTGGCGAACGACCCCGATTTCACGGTCGGCACCCGAATGGAAGGGAGCGACGAACTCGGCTTCGCCTCCGGGCAGGGCGACCGTCCGCTGCGGGTCCAGTTGCTCAACGGCAAGGCCGGCGTGAAGAAGGGCGACCGGCTGGTCACCTTCGGGTCGCAGGCCGACAGGCCGTTCGTGCCCGGCGTCCCGGTCGGCGTGGTCTCCCGGGTCGACCCCTCCGGCGGCGACCTGACCCGCACCATCTACGTCACGCCGTTCGCGTCCTTCACCAAGCTCGACGTCGTCGGTGTCGTCGTCCAGGCGCCCAAGAAGGATCCGCGCGACACCGTTCTGCCCCCGAAGCCCCAGCCGACGCCCACGCCGACCGTGACCGTCACCGTCACGCCCTCGGCCTCCAACGAATACCAAGACCAGCAGCAGACGCCCTAGGAGCTGAACCAGATGCGCTTCAACCGGATGCTGCTCGCCACCACCCTGGTGGTCGTCGCCCTGGTGATCCAGGTGAGTGTGCTCGCCCGCCTCCATCTCCCCGGCGCCGTACCGGACCTGGTGCTCCTGACCGTCGTCGGTCTCGCGCTGGTCTACGGTCACGTCGGCGGCTGTCTCGTCGGTTTCGGCGCGGGCCTGCTGTCCGACCTCGCCCCGCCCGCCGACCACGCCGCCGGACGCTACGCCCTCGTGCTGTGCGTCATCGGCTATCTCGCCGGACTCGCCCGGCCCGAGAGCGGCCGTCTGAAGTCCGCCACCGGCCCGATGGCCGTGGTGGTCGCCGCCGCGGTCGGCTCGACCCTGCTCTACGCGAGCGTCGGCGCCCTCGTCGGCGACACCGCCGCCCGCCATGTGGGCCTGGGCAGCCTGCTGTTCACCGCAGCCCTGTACGACCTGCTGCTGGCGCCCTTCGTGGTCCCGGGGGTCATGGCCCTGGCCCGCCGTGCCGAGAACGACCCGCTCGCCGATTCCAACTCCACCAAGGCGGCCGCCGTCTCCACCGGCTGGCTCTCCTCCGGTACCGGACTGCGTATCGGCAGCCAGCGCGGCGGACTGCGGGTCAAGGCAGCCAAGGCCCGGGTGGCCCGTGCGGGCCGCATCAAGGGGGTCAAGAAGCTGTGAGAACCCGCAAGCCGGCCGCCTGGTCACACAGGTTGGTCGGGTACTCGTATGACGCGCATGTGCACTGAGAGGGGGCCGCAGCAGTGACCAATATCCCCGAGACCGGCCGGACCCCCCGCGTCCAGATCCGTCTCGTCGTCATCCAGATCCTTGTCCTCTCGCTCCTCGGCACCCTCGGCGGCCGTCTGTGGTTCCTGCAGATCCGCAACGGCTCCGAGTACGCCAAGGAGGCCTCCGGCAACCACGTCCAGCAGGTCGTCCAGCCCGCCGTCCGCGGCGAGATCCTGGACGCGCGTGGTGTCCCGATCGCCGACAACGAGACCCGGCTCGTGGTGTCCGCCTCGCGCACCGACCTGCTGAAGATGAAGGACGACGGCAAGGGGGTCCTCACCAAGCTGGCGGGCGTCCTCGGCATGAAGCCGCAGGACGTCATGGACAAGGTCCGCCTGTGCGACGCCGAGACGCCCCAGCCCTGCTGGAACGGCTCGCCCTACCAGCCGATCCCCATCACCGACGAAGCGACGCCCCGTCAGGCCCTGCAGCTCCGCGAGCGCTCCGAGGACTTCCCCGGCATCACCGCCGAGCCCGAGGCCCTGCGCCGTTACCCGAGCCCCGGCGACGCCAACACCGCCCAGGTCCTCGGCTACCTCTCGCCGGTCACCGACGACGAGATCCAGCAGGCCAAGGACACCGACTCGCCGTATCTGCGTTCGGACCAGGTGGGCCGCTCCGGACTTGAACGTCAGTACGACAAGGCGCTGCGCGGAAAGGCCGGCGTCACCCGCTACGAGGTGGACAACCTCGGTCGTGTCATCGGCAAGGCCAAGAGCGATCCCGCAGAGCCCGGTTCCAACCTGATCACCAGCATCGACGCCCGGGTGCAGCGGGTCGCCGAGTACGAGCTGGACAACGCGATGAAGATCGCCCGCACCCAGTTCGACGACATCACCGGCGAGAACTACAAGGCCGACTCCGGTGCCGTCGTCGTGATGGAGGCCAAGACCGGCCGCATCGTCGCCATGGCGTCCGCCCCGACGTACGACCCGAACGTCTGGGTCGGCGGCATCTCCGCCAAGGACTACCAGCAGCTCACCGGCAAGGACTCCGACTACCCGCTGCTCAACCGTGCCATCCAGGGGCAGTCGGCACCCGGCTCGACCTTCAAGGTCGTCTCCACGGCCGCCGCCATCGAGGCCGGCTACGCCTTCGACGGCAACTACCCGTGCGTGAGCTCGTACTCGGTCGGCGGCCAGGTCTTCAAGAACTTCGAGGGCGAGAGCTTCGGCCCGATCTCGCTCGGCCGTGCCCTGGAGGTTTCCTGCGACACCGTCTTCTACTACCTCGCCGACAACGAGTGGAAGAAGGACGGCGGCATCAACCCCAAGAAGGGCCGGCCCAAGGACTACTTCTACAAGGCCGCCCACCAGTTCGGCCTCGGCAAGCCCACCGGCATCGACCTGCCCAACGAGGTCTCCGGCCGCGTCCCGGACCGCGAGTGGAAGCAGAAGTACTGGGAGGCCAACAAGGACGCCTGGTGCAGGACCGGCAAGAAAGACGGCGACTACGTCGAGAAGATCGCGTACGAGAACTGCCTCGAGGGCAACAAGATGCGCGAGGGTGACTCGATCAACTTCTCCATCGGCCAGGGCGACACGCTTCTGACGCCGATCCAGGAAGCGGTCATCTACTCGGCGATCTCCAACGGCGGCACCATGTGGAACCCGACCATCGGCAAGGCGATCGTCAGCCCCGACGGCAGGCACGTCACCGAGATCAAGCCCAAGTCGCACGGCAGGCTGCCGATCGACCAGAAGACGCGGGACGTCATGGAGCAGGCCCTCGCGGGCGTGGTCACCCGCGGTACCGCGGCCTGGAAGTTCGGCGGCTGGCCGCAGGACAAGATCCCGCTGCACGCCAAGACCGGTACCGCGGAGGTCTACGGCAAGCAGACGACGTCGTGGCTGGCCACCTTCTCCAAGGACTACGCGGTCATCATGACCATCTCCCAGGCCGGTACGGGTTCCGGAGCCTCCGGTGAGGCCGTGCGCCACATCTACGACGCCCTGTACGGCGTGCAGAAGGACGGCTCGATCGACAAGAACAAGGCCCTGCTGTACACCCCGCAGAAGGACCTGCCCAAGATCCAGCCGGACGGGTCGATCGTGGCCCCGAAGATCGAGAAGTACGACCCGAACGCGGACCGGGCCGATGGCGAGGACCAGCAGGGGATGCCCACCGACAACCCCTCGGCCGTCGTCCCCACGCCGTCCACAGGCAACCGCGACACCCGTAGGCGCACGGCCCGCCCGAAGAAGAGGCGGAGGATCCTGACGTGACCGGAGCGAACAACTTCTCCGTCTCCGGATACGGCCCCGAGCGGTCCGCCTGGACGCGGATCTTCGCCCGCGACGGCCTGGCCCGCCGCCTGGACTGGCCGATACTGCTGTCCGCTCTGGCCCTGTCCCTGATCGGTACGGCCCTCGTCTACTCGGCGACCCGCAACCGCACCGAGATCAATCAGGGCGACCCGTACTACTTCCTGATCCGGCACTTGATGAACACCGGCATCGGGTTGGCACTGATGGTCGGCATCATCTGGCTGGGCCACCGCACCCTGCGCATGGCCGTGCCCATCCTGTACGGCATCTCGGTGCTGCTGATCCTGCTGGTGCTCACCCCGCTCGGCGCGACGGTCAACGGGGCGCACGCGTGGATCGTGTTCGGCGGCGGCTTCTCCCTCCAGCCCTCCGAATTCGTCAAGATCACAATCATTCTGGGCATGGCGATGCTGCTCGCCGCCCGGGTCGACGCGGGCGACAAGCCCTACCCCGACCATTGGACCGTGGCTCAGGCCCTGGGTCTTGCGGCCGTCCCGATGCTGATCGTCATGCTGATGCCCGACCTGGGTTCGGTCATGGTCATGGTGATCATCGTGCTCGGTGTGCTGCTCGCCTCCGGCGCCTCCAATCGCTGGGTGTTCGGCCTGCTCGGTGCGGGCGCGCTGGGCGCGGTCGCCATATGGCAGCTGCACATCCTGGACGAGTACCAGATCAACCGCTTCGCCGCCTTCGCCAACCCCGACCTGGACCCCGCGGGCGTCGGCTACAACACCAACCAGGCGCGCATCGCGATCGGTTCCGGCGGACTGACCGGCGCCGGACTCTTCCACGGCTCGCAGACGACGGGTCAGTTCGTCCCCGAACAGCAGACCGACTTCGTCTTCACGGTCGCGGGGGAGGAGCTGGGCTTCCTCGGCGCGGGACTGATCATCGTGCTGCTCGGCATCGTTCTGTGGCGGGCCTGCCGGATCGCCCGGGAGACGACCGAGCTCTACGGCACGATCGTCGCCGCCGGCATCATCGCCTGGTTCGCCTTCCAGGCCTTCGAGAACATCGGCATGACCCTCGGCATCATGCCGGTCGCCGGCCTTCCGCTGCCGTTCGTCTCGTACGGCGGCTCGTCGATGTTCGCCGTCTGGATGGCGGTGGGCCTGCTGCAGTCGATCCGGGTGCAGCGGCCGCTGTCGGCGTAGGGCGCGGCCGCGGCCGGGCCGGGGCGGGTGACGGGTTCCGGACGAAGTCCGATCGACCCTGCCTTCCCGGCCCGATTGGCACTAGATTCGGTGCATGGCGGACACGAAGCGCGAAATCGAGCGAAAGTACGAGGCCGCGGCCGGGGACGACCTGCCCGACCTGACCGGCGTCGCCGGCGTCTCGGCCGTCGTCGACAAGGGCCTCGCCCAGCTCGACGCCACCTACTACGACACGGCCGACCAGAGGCTCGCGGGCGCCTCCCTGACCCTGCGCCGCCGCACCGGCGGCGCAGACGCCGGCTGGCACCTCAAACTGCCGGTCTCCGAGGGCGTGCGCGACGAGGTCCACGCCCCGCTCTCCGACACCGTCCCCGGGTATCTGTCGAGCCTCGCCCGCTCCCGCGTCCGCGACGCCGAACTCGTCCCGCTCGTCCGCCTGCGCTCCGCCCGCGACATCCGCCATCTCGTCGACGCCGAAGGCATCCTGCTCGCCGAAGTCAGCCTGGACCGGGTCCGCGCCGAGCGGCTCAGCGGCGGCACGGGCACCGTCGAGTGGACCGAGATCGAGGTCGAACTGGCCGACGACGGCGACCCCGCCTTCCTCGACAAGGTCGACAAGACACTCCGCAAGGCCGGCGTGAGCCGCTCCTCCTCCCCGTCCAAGCTGGCCAGGGCCCTGGAAGAGACCGGCAGCGCGGCCGAGCAGGCCACGGCCGGGGAAGAGGAGTCGCCGGTCACCGCGGGCGACCACGTCCTCGCCTACGTCCGCGCCCAGCGGGACGCGATCGTCGAACTGGACCCCGCGGTACGCCGGGACGTCTTCGACTCCGTGCACTCCATGCGGGTGGCCACCCGCCGACTGCGCAGCACATTCCGTTCGTTCTCCAAGGTCTTGGACCGAGGCGTCACCGATCCGATCGCCGACGATCTCAAATGGCTGGCCGGCGAGCTGGGCATCGACCGCGACCGGGAAGTCCTCACCGAGCACCTGATGACCGCCCTGTCCGAACTGCCGCGGTCCCTGGTCTCCGGCCCGGTCCAGGGACGCCTGAAGACCTGGTCGAACGAACGGCGCGGCGGCTCCCGCAACCGGCTGATCACCGTCCTGGACGGCGACCGCTACCTGACGCTGCTGAACGCCCTGGACGCCGTGGTTACCGCCCCGCCCCTGCTGAAGGCGGCCGCCAAGGACCCGGCCGAGGTGATCGCCAAGGCCGTACGGAAGGACTTCGGCAAGGTCGCCGACCTGGTCGGACAGGCACTGGACCTGCCACCTGGGCACGATCGCGACGTGGCGATGCACGAGGCCCGCAAGAAGGCCAAGCGCACCCGGTACGCTGCGGAAGCCGCCGCGCCCGCCCTGGGCAAGTCCGCCGAGTCCCTGGTCAAGTCGATGAAGTCGCTGCAGACCCTGCTCGGCGACCACCAGGACAGCCTGATGGCCCGGGACGCACTGCGGGAGCTGTCGGCCACGGCGTACGCGGCGAAGGAGAACTCCTTCACCTACGGCGTCCTGTACGGGCGCGAGGAACAGCGCGCGGCGGCCGCGGAGGCCGAGCTGCCGGAGCTGTGGCGGTCGGTGCAGGGGACGGCGCGGGTCTGAGCGGGCGCGGGGAGGCCGGCTGCCGGTGCCGGGCCCGCGCGCCGTCCCCCGGGGTCGCCCGCAAACGCTCGGGCGTCCGAGGAGGGGCCGAGGCCGCGTTAGGCTTGATGGTCATCCCCGTCAGTACCTCCAGCTCACGAAAGTCGCGAGATGTCTGCCGAATCGGTCTTCCCGCAGCTCGAAGCTCTGCTCCCGCATGTGCAGAAGCCGATCCAGTACGTCGGCGGAGAGCTCAACTCCACGATCAAGCCGTGGGACGCCTGTGACGTCCGCTGGGCCCTCATGTACCCCGACGCCTACGAGGTCGGCCTGCCCAACCAGGGCGTCATGATCCTCTACGAGGTCCTGAACGAGCAGGAGGGCGTCCTCGCCGAGCGCACCTACAGCGTGTGGCCGGACCTGGAGGCCCTGATGCGGGAGCATGGCGTCCCGCAGTTCACGGTGGACAGCCACCGCCCTGTGAAGGCCTTCGACGTCCTGGGCCTGAGCTTCTCCACCGAGCTGGGCTACACGAACATGCTGACGGCCCTGGACCTGGCCGGCATCCCCCTGGAATCCAAGGACCGCACGCTCGACGACCCCATCGTGATGGCGGGTGGCCACGCGGCTTTCAATCCCGAGCCGATCGCCGACTTCATCGACTGCGCGGTGATCGGCGACGGCGAGCAGGCGGTACTCGAGGCCACCGGGATCATCCGCGCCTGGAAGGCGGAGGGCCGCCCGGGCGGCCGCGAGGAACTCCTCTTCCGCCTGGCGAAGACGGGCGGGGTGTACGTCCCGGCGTTCTATGACGTGGAGTACCTCCAGGACGGCCGTATCGCCCGCGTCGTCCCGAACAAGTCGGGCGTCCCTTGGCGCGTGTCCAAGCACACGGTGATGGACCTGGACGAGTGGCCCTACCCGAAGCAGCCCCTGGTCCCCCTGGCGGAGACGGTCCACGAGCGCATGTCGGTCGAGATCTTCCGTGGCTGCACACGTGGCTGCCGCTTCTGCCAGGCGGGCATGATCACCCGCCCGGTCCGGGAGCGCTCGATCACCGGCATCGGCGAGATGGTCGACAAGGGCCTGAAGGCGACCGGATTCGAGGAAGTGGGACTGCTGTCCCTGTCTTCGGCCGACCACAGCGAGATCGGTGACATCGCCAAGGGCCTGGCCGACCGCTACGAGGACGACAAGATCGGCCTCTCGCTCCCGTCGACCCGGGTGGACGCCTTCAACATCGACTTGGCGAACGAGCTGACGAGGAACGGCCGCAGGTCCGGTCTGACGTTCGCCCCGGAGGGCGGCTCGGAGCGCATCCGCAAGATCATCAACAAGATGGTCTCGGAAGAGGACCTGATCCGCACCGTCGCCACCGCCTACGGCAACGGCTGGCGCCAGGTGAAGCTGTACTTCATGTGCGGCCTGCCGACGGAGACGGATGACGACGTCCTCCAGATCGCCGACATGGCCATGCATGTGATCCAGAAGGGCCGCGAGGTCTCCGGCTCGAACGACATCCGCTGCACGGTCTCGATCGGCGGCTTCGTCCCCAAGCCGCACACGCCGTTCCAATGGGCCCCGCAACTGTCGGCGGAGGAAACCGACGCGCGCCTCGAAAAGCTCCGCGACAAGATCCGCGGCGACAAGAAGTACGGCCGCTCGATCGGCTTCCGCTACCACGACGGCAAGCCCGGCATCGTCGAGGGTCTCCTCTCCCGCGGCGACCGCCGCATCGGGGCGGTGATCCGCGCGGTGTACGACGACGGCGGCCGCTTCGACGGCTGGCGCGAGCACTTCTCGTACGACCGTTGGATGAGTTGCGCGGACAAGGCCCTGGCGGACTTCGGCGTGGACGTCGACTGGTACACCACCCGCGAGCGCGGCTACGAGGAGGTCCTCCCGTGGGACCATCTCGACTCGGGCCTCGACAAGGACTGGCTCTGGGAGGACTGGCAGGACGCCCTCGACGAGACGGAGGTCGAGGACTGCCGCTGGACGCCGTGCTTCGACTGCGGGGTGTGCCCGCAGATGGATACGGCCATACAAATCGGCCCGACCGGCAAGAAGTTGCTGCCGCTGACGGTCAAGAACGCAGGTGAGGTACCCGCTTCGAGTGGTCATGCGCACTGAGGTGAGCGAGGCGCTCGATCGGGTGGTGGAGGCCCTGGCGGGGGGCGAGTGAGGAGGAGGTGGCGGCTGCGCCGGCTGCTGTCGGCGTTTCTGGACGTCGTCCGGCGGCCCCGAAGCGGAGCCTCCGTACGCCCCTGCCGGAGCCGGCAGGCTGCTCGCGCGTCCGTTCAGAGGTGAGGTGGGTCTGAGCTCGCTGCGGTGTCGGGCGTCGATCTGCACTGGCCGGACACCAGGAGATCGACTCGACGACCCGGTATCCCGGCAGCGCGCGGATCCGGCCGCGATTGGTCACTTTCCGTCGACGTGGGGCTGGATCTCCAGCGTGAAGACCGCGTCCTCGGGGCCGGTGCCTTCTTCGCCCGCCCACACGATCACGCGCACGTGCTGCTCGCTGACGCCGTTCACCTTCCACTCGGTCACAAGGTCGGTGGCGACGAGGGCGGCGACGTATTTGGCGTCCTCGTTCCGGGACTCGGTGGTGACCCTTCCCCGCCACCGGTGGGAGGGGCCGCCGTGGGGGCGCCAGCCGTGCGAGCCGTGTGGCTCCTCCACTCGGTACGCCCACACCCTCTCGGTGCCCATGGCACCGATCCTGTCACCAATTAGCCCTCACGCGCCGGATGGGATCGATGCCCGTCGAGCGGGGCAGTGCGACGGGGCAGTCCTGTCCGGACCCCATCGAGGCCGACGACGGGGACTTCCTCGTGATCGGGAAGCTCGCCCGGCTCAGCTTCCGCGACAGTCCTTCCCTCCAAGGCAATGCCAGCTTCGGCGTCTCATCGTCGGCACGGCGTCGCAGGGCGCGGCTGAGCGGTGTGGTTAGCAGCGGCAGAGCCTCGGGCCCAAGGGCAACGAGAGGCAACTGGCCTCGACCGGGAGAAAGACCTGCTCACGGGCGACTGATGAGTGGGTCGCGGTGCGACTCCCTCCTCGGCCGGGCCCCGGAGGCGTACCAGGCTTCTCACTTCTCCGGGGCCGCCGAGGCTGGTGCTGTGACCGAGAAGGTTCGCCGGGTTGATGCGGCGGCTGGTATCCGTTGCTGACGAGGCGGCTACTCGAAGTGGGAGACGAAGCGGCGTTGCCAGGGTGTCTCCACGGCGCGTGACGCGTAATGCTCGCGCACGTAGGCGACCGCCTGGTGGCTGGGCACCCCATCCAGCACGGCGATACAGGCCAGGGCCGTGCCGGTGCGTCCGTGCCCACCGGCACAGGCGATCTCGACACGCTCGTGTTCGGCGCGCATCCATGCCTCGCGCAACGCGTCAGCGGTAGCCGTGCGGTTGGACGGCAGCCAGAAGTCCGGCCAGCGAAGCCAGCGAGCCTCCCAGGCGACGGAGGGCGGCTCCTGACCCAGTAGATAGAGCGCAAAGGTGGGCAACGGCCCTGCCGGAAGAGGTCGGCTGAGTCCTCGACCGCGAACGAGCCGACCCGAGGGAAGGCGCAGTACGCCGGCGCCTGCGGGCTCCCAGGCTGTGACCACGAAACAAGCCTAGCCAGTGCCGTGACCGGAAGTGATCATTTGGCGTCCCTCGACCGCGGCTGAGTTGCGGCGCTCCAGGAGCCGATCGGTTCCTGGCCGTGTCCCGGTTACGCCCCTCAGGCGAACGGATTGATTGACGTCGGAGACGCGGGGCGACGGTCACCACGTCGCGCACCTTCGGCAGCAGCACCGAGTCCACCCGCTCATCGGCCGTGATCGGCCGAGCCGTCGCCAGAGCCCGAGCCATAGAGTGCGGCGATGTCCTTGGGCGTCGCCCACCGGCTGTAGGTAGGCGACCGAGGCCAGCCCTCGGGCGAGTCCTGCCACTCCTCCTGCCGTCCGTACGGCAGGACATCGATCAGCGCGAAGGTGTGACTGAGCTGCTCGGTGCCCCGACCGTCGGTGTGCCAGGTGCGATAGACGGTGTCGCCGTCACGCAGGAACACGTTGACCGCGAATCCCCCGTCGGGCGGTGCGCCGACGTCGGCCCCGAACGAGCTGTTGGCCGTCGAGTACCACGTCATCCGGTTGCCGACCCGCTGCTTGTAGACGAGTGCTTCCTTGATCGGGCCCTGGGTGACGATGACGAATCGCGCATCGTAGTTGTCCAGGAATTCCAGGCGGGTGTACTGGGAGGTGAACTCCGTGCAGCCCGGGCACTGCCATTCCTTGCCGGCGAACCACATGTGGTTGTAGACGATCAGTTGCCTCTTACCTTCGAAGACGTCCGCCAGCCGCACGAGGCCGTCCTCGCCCTCGAGGGTGCAGTCGGGCATCTCGACCATCGGCAGGCGACGACGCTCCGCGGCGATGGCGTCAAGCTCACGCGTCGCGGCCTTTTCCCGGGCCCGCAGTGCCTCGAGCCTGCGCTCCCAGGTTGCGGCGTCGACGACAGGTGGTAGTGCGTGAGTGGTCATGGTTCCCTCACAGAGCTCGTGCGCAGCTTTCGCTTGTGCAGAGGCGGACTCCGCCGGGCTCCGGAACTCATCGGTCGCCGGCCGACGAGGCGGCAGGATCACGTGAACTGAGGTGGCGGGGTCTTCGATCACAGCCACGTCCAGCACGGTCCCAGCTCCCCAGCCGACAAAGAAATTTGTCATTGAGATGTGAGTTGTCGGTGGGGGGTTGCCGAAAAGAGCTCGTCCGGTACCAGGCGGCACGGGGTGCCGACCGAGGCCGCCTTGGTCAGACTTGGAAATGCGTTCCTGGGCCAGCGGGAGAACGGTCGGCGATCATGACTGGTTCGACAGGCAGCGGCCACCGCGCGGCGGGCACCTCACCCGGCGAGGCGGGCAGGGCGTCGTTCGTGGTCGACGACGAGGGCATCCTCGTGACGTGGAGCCCGGCGGCCGAATGCCTGTTGGGCTACCCCGCGCACCAGATCCTCGGCCGACCGGTGAAAGACCTGATGGTCGTGGACGCCACGGCGGATCGGGGGACTGCCGACGTCGTGCTCCGGCACCGGGACGGGCGCCATGTCGACTGCCGGGTGCGCGTGAAGGCCGAGCACGATGCCGAGACGGCGCTGCGCTGGAAGGTCGAGCTGGTGGCCGGTAGGGAAGAGGAGTCCGCCGCCGTCGACCGAGCGATTGTGAAGGCGTTGTTCAGCCGTTCCCCGCTCGGGCTGTTCGTCCTGGATCCTCATCTGCGCTTGATGCGGTACAACGCCGCGGCAGAAGGCATGCAAGGCGTCCGAGTGACCGAAGGGATCGGGCTTCGGCCCACCGAGGCGTGGCCCGACTTCAGTGCCGAGATGGCCGAGCGGGTGATGACCGAGGTGCTGCAGACCGGGCAACCGGTTCTTTCCTTCGAGAAGCGCGGGCGTCCGCCCGGTGACCCTGATCATGAGCACGTCTATTCGGCGTCGGCGTTCCGGCTGGAGGACGACGACGGCCGCGTACTCGGAGTGGTCGACGTGGTGGTCGACGTCACCGATCGGCACCGTGCCCGGCAGCGCCTCGCTCTGGTGGCCGAGGCCGGTTCCCGGATCGGGACCACCCTGGACGTTTTGCACACCGCGGGTGAACTGACCGAGGTGGTGGTACCCGGGCTGGCCGACAGCGCGGCGGTGGATCTTCTTGAGCCGGTGCTGGCCGGAGAGGAGGTGCCGGAGGGGCCGTGCCAGGCCGACTGGGACCTGCGGCGCGCTGCCTCGCGATCGATCCGTACCGACACCACCCCTGGCGTGTACGGGGTCGGTGAGGTCAGCAGCTGTCCCGCCGCCGCGCCCGCCGCCCAGGTCCTCGCCGACCACAGACCGCGACTGGTGCCCGTGGTCGACGAGGACAGTGTGTGGGTGCGCGGCGACGTGGTCCGTGGCCGGCGGATGCACGAGGAGCGGGTGAAGTCGCTGATGGTCGTCCCCCTGCTGGTCCGAGACCGTGCGCTGGGAATCGTCGCCCTGCACCGGTGGACCGACCGCGGCGCGTTCCAGGACGACGACCTCACCCTGGCCCAGGATCTCGCCGCCCGTGCCGCCGTGGCCCTGGACAACGCGCGCCGCTATGTGCGGGAACGCAACGTCGTGCTCTCGCTGCAGCGCGGCCTGTTGCCCCAGAACCTGCCGGCTGCCGAAGCGGTACAGGTGGCACACCACTGGGTGCACTCCGGTGCGGGCGGCGACTGGACCGATGTCATCGCCCTTCCCGGAGCTCGCGTGGCCCTCGTGGCGGGCAGTACTCCCGGTCGCGGTGTACGGACCGCTGCCACCATGGGGCGGCTGCGCACCGCCGTGCACACCCTGGCCGCCCTCGATCTGGCAGCCGACGAGGTCATGGCCCGCCTGGAGGACCTGGTCCGGCGGATGGACGCCGAGACCGCCGACCCGACGACCCACAGCCCCGTCGGCGCCACCTGCCTCTACCTGGTCTACGACCCCGTCACCTGCCAGGGCACGGCAGCCGCGGCCGGTCCCGGAGGGCTGGCGGTGGTGGACGCGGACGGCACGGTGTCCTTCCCGGACATCACAGCCGGTCCGCCCCTTGGCCGACCCGGGCCGCCGTTCGCCAAGACCACCTTGAGGCTGCCCGATGGAAGCCGGCTGGTGCTGTTCACCCCGGGGCTGCTGCAGGCCTTCACCGGCGACGCCGGGCACCGCGAGCTCGCGTGCCTGCTGTCCGAGGCTCACCGGTCCCCGCAGGACCTCTGCCTGAGGCTCACGGAGGCGCTGGTTCCGCCCGATCCGCCGAACGACGCGGCGGTCCTGGTCGCCCGCACTCAGTCCCTCGACCGGGGCCGCATCGCCACGTGGGTGTTGCCGTCCGACCCGGCGGCCGTCGCCACCGCCCGCTCCCTGACCATCCGCCAATTGAGCATCTGGGCCATGGACGACGAGATGTTCTCCACCGAGCTCATCGTCAGCGAGCTGGTCACCAACGCCATCCGGTACGCCCAGCCGCCCGTGCAGTTGCGCCTGATCCGCGATCGTACGCTGAGCGTCGAGGTCTCCGACGGCAGCAGCGCCGCCCCGCACCTGCGGCACGCCCGCACGACCGACGAAGGCGGCCGTGGTCTGCTGCTGGTCTCGCAGTTCGCGCAGCGCTGGGGAACCCGTTACGAAGACCGGGGCAAGACGATCTGGGCCGAGGAGCCGCTCACGTCGGCGGCCTGACCGGACGCGTCGAAGGCGGCGGTCCGGATGAGGGCTGCCGTGGACCGGTTGCCGGGGCCACCGCTCCTGAGGATCTCCGCCCCGTGACGAAGAGGGAGTCGTCGCAGGCGAGGCGACGCCCTGTCTCTGCACCGTGCACCTGGCGGGCTCCTGCGTCGTTCACTCAGCGGTGGAGCGGGTTCGACCTTGGCCTTCACCCGCCTGGCGGGCCAGGGCATCGGCCAGAGCTCTGGCGGCGGGCGAGCGTCCCTCGGGTACGGCCAGGGAGATGCCTGTACTCCCATGGCCTCCCCTCTCCGGACGGCCGCGGATTGCGGTCCCGCTTGCGGCCTGGGCGCGAGGGACTTGTAGTGGAATCAACGACAGAGGTGCAGACGGTCAGACGGCGTGGGCATGTGCACGCCAATCTGCAAACGGGGACTTCGTGCCGTCCGCAAGACGTGAAGAGGGATGGCAATGCGAACGAACATCATCCGCAGCGAGCGCATGGTCATCAGCTTCGACGTGGTGAACGGCTGGACCGTTCTCGAGGTCGATGGCGAGATAGACGTCCACACCTCGCCCAGGATCCGTGAGGCAGTGATCAAGCTGCTCGATGAGGGGCACCGCCACCTCGTCCTGGACCTGTGCTTCGTGCCGTTCCTGGACTCCGTGGGTCTGGGGGCGGTCGTGGCGAGCACCAAGCGCGTGCGTGAACAGGGGGGCTCGCTCCGTATCACGTGCCCCTCCGGCAGGTCGCGCAAGGTCTTCGAGATCAGCGGCCTCCACGATGCCTACGAGTTCTACGACTCACCGGAGGACGCGACGCTCTACGCTCCCTCGGTCGACGGGCTCGTGCACTGGCCGGAGGATTGAGCGTGCTGCCGATGCGGGCCGCGCTCGCCGTCCTGGTCACCATCACCAACAACACGGATCAGAAGGCGTCCTACGCCGTCCAGATCGACTTCGAGGACGCGGAGGGGCGTGTGGTCGAGACGCGATACGTCGGCGCACAGGATCTCGCCCCCGGCCACAAGGAGCAGCCGATCGCGTTCAGCCGCCAACCCGCCGAGCCGAAGCTGACTCCTCGCCTCACCAAGGCCCAGCGCTACTGAACCAGCGGGCGGCGGCTCGCAAGGTTCCCTGATCCTCGACCGGGCTCGTGGTCACGTCCGAAGCCCTCTCCTCGCCCGGGAGGGGGCTTCGGCGCTGTCCGATCCGCCTCGGGCCGCGGTCGCATGCCGTGGGGCCCCGAGTCGGCGGATGCGGGTGCGCCATGGCTGCAGGCGCGCCTGCCCACGTGGATGACCGCCCTCGACCGCTTCACACCGCTCAAGGTCCTCGGTCTGGGGCTGCTGTTGTCGGCGGTCAACGCCAAGAACGCTCCCTGACTCTCGCCGCGGGCGCCTCGATCAGCTCCGCCGCCATCGCCGTGCCGGAGCAGATCGGAGCGCTCGTCGTCTTCGTCCTCATCGCATCGCTCGGCGTCCTGGCACCGCTGGCCGTCTACCAGCGCATGGGGGAGCGGGCCGAGAGCATCCTCGGTACCTGGCGGGACTGGGCAGCACAGCACAACGCCGCCGTCATGGCCGTCCTCTTCTTCGTCCTCGGACTCAAACTGCTCGGCGACGGCATCGGCATCCTGGCCTCCTGAACGCGGCCCCGGGAGGCGCGGGGAGCAGATCCGAAGTGCGTCGGGGCGGTACACACCCGCGGCCCGGGCCGATGCGGGCGCCGGACCGCGGGGATCTCGTCCTACCCGCCGACGAGGACTACTTGCTGACGGCGAAACGCATCAGGGCGTGCTCGTCGCCCTGCTTGATCTTCCCCGTCACATTGATCACCTCGAGCTTCCAACCGTCCCCGGCACGCACGGCTTTGGCCACGGCGCAGCCGTTGTCCTGGGTGAGCAGACTCGGCCAGATGTCGGCGACCTGCTGGGAACTGCCCCCGGTCGCGTCGTAGACCTTGAAGCTGATGTTGCGCGCCTTCTGGAAGGAACTGCCCTTCTTGAAGGCCGCGGCGACGAACACGATCGACGTGATCTGGGACGGAATGCGGGAGAACTCGACCGTCACGGTCTCGTCGTCACCGTCCCCGCGCCCGGTCTGGTTGTCGCCGCTGTGCACCAAGGAGCCGTTGCCCATGGGGTCGAGGGAGTCGAGGCCCGCCAGGCGCACCGGGTCCTGGCCCTGCATGGCGACGGCGATGAGGTCGAGGTCGGTGCCGGACTTGCGGCGGAGCACGCCCATCACCCCGCCGCTGGCACCGGCGGTGGGATCCCAGGACACTCCGATGGAGAGGTGGGTCACTCCGTTCAGATCAGCGGGGCCGTCTTCCTTCGTGAGCGTAATCATGCGTGGATCATCCTCTTGGTGACGGGGCTGCTACAGGCCAAGTCTGCCTGGAACCTCCGGTGTTCCACAGGTCCGGTCCACCGGTTGACGATCCTGCGTTCGGAATCGGTTCCCCGCGTAGGCAGTTGCTGCCGCCGACGGTCCGACCACGGTGGACACCCGGCGGATTCCGGACGAGCGACGCGGCACTCCGTGACCGCATCCGTCCGGGCGGTCGAGGCGTCTACACCGGTATGGACCTGGAGAAGCCCCCGCCGCAGCAGCCCGCCGAGGGCTGCCTCACCGTCGCGATCCGTGTGCCCGTGCGGATCGTTGTGCTCTTGCTGGTCGTACCGGTGCGCATGCTGTGGGACGCACTGGTCGTCGGCGGACGGCTCCTGCGCGACACCGTGCTGCGGCCGGTGGGCCGTGCCCTGCTACGGGTGGCGTGGGCGGTGTTCGTGTGGCCCTGGGTGACGCTGTGGCGGTACGTCCTCGTGCCGCTCGGCAGGGGTATCGCCCGGCTGGTCCGTGCGCTGATCGTCGCACCCGCCCTGTGGTTGCACCGCTACCTCCTCACGCCGCTCGGGCACGGTGCCGCCTGGGTGCTGCGTGGGATCGGCGCCGGGTTCGCGTGGGTGTACGGGCGCGTGCTGACGCCGGTGGGCCGTGCCCTCGCGTGGCTGCTCAAGGGCGTCGGGCACGCCCTCGCCGCCGTCGGAGCCGGTGTGTACGCGGCGGTGGCCTGGCTCGCACGGTATCTGGTCGTCGTACCGGCCGGGTGGTTCTACCGGTATGTGTTGACGCCCCTGGGGCGCGGCATCGCCTGGCTCGCGGACGGTGTCGCGCGGCTCGTCCGTGTGATCTTCAACGGTGTCGGAATCGCCCTGTACTGGGTGCTGCGCGTCCTGTTCGTGCTGCCCGGGCTCGCCCTCCGGCGCTGGGTCCTCACCCCGGTCGGTCGCGTCCTCGCGGTCGTGGGCCGCGAGATCGGCGCCGCGATCGGCCACGCCTGGCGCGTCGCCGGACATCTCTCGCTCGCCGTCGGCCGATTCCTCGGCACCCTCTTCCGGTGGTTCTTCGTGGAACCGGTGCACTGGGTGTACCGGACGGTGCTGACCCCGGTCGGACACGTCCTGCGCGACACGGTTCTGCGCCCGGCCGCCGAGGCCGCCCGCAGCGTGGGCCGGGAGACGCGGCAGGCGCTGGCAGCCGCGCGCGCATCCGCACGGCAGGCCCGCGCCGACCTCCGGCGCATGCTCTTCGGGGACGCGAGGGAGCCGCAGGCCGTCTCCCGGCGGGAACCCATGGCCCGTGAGACACGTACTCTTGGTAGCAGTACGACCGCTCTCACGAAGGACTGAACGACACTGGGCAAGCGACAGCCCGAAGGCCCGCCGCCCGCACCCGCGGTGCAGCGCATTCGACTGCGCTACACCAAGCGCGGCCGCCTCCGGTTCACCAGCCACCGTGACTTCCAGCGCGCCTTCGAGCGTGCGCTGCGCCGTGCCGAGGTGCCGATGGCGTACTCGGCGGGGTTCACGCCGCATCCGAAGGTGTCGTACGCCAATGCCGCACCCACCGGCACGGGCAGTGAGGCGGAGTACGTGGAAATCGCGCTCACCGAGGCGCGCGACCCGGACAAGCTGCGCGAACTTCTCGACGAGTCGTTGCCCACCGGGCTCGACATCGTCGACGCGGTCGAGGTTCGGACGTCGGGTCTCGCCGACCGGCTGACGGCTTCCGTGTGGGAGCTGCGGCTGGACGGAGTGGACCCGGCGGACGCCCGGCGCGCGGTCGAGGCCTTCAACACGGCCGAGACCGTCGAGGTGCAGCGCATGACCAAGAACGGCATCCGCACCTTCGACGCCCGTTCCGCCGTCGCGAGCCTTCAGAGCACCGACACGCGCCGTAGGCAGCCCGACTCGAGCATCGGCTCGACCGGAGCGGCTTCCGCCGCGCACCATAATGGGCCGACCGACCAGCCCTGTGCGATACTGCGGCTGGTTGTTCGGCACGTGACGCCTGCCGTACGACCCGACGACGTCCTGTCCGGTCTCCGCGCCGTGGCCGACCTGGCGCCGCCGGTCCCCGCAGCGGTGACCAGGCTGGCGCAGGGGCTGTTCGATGAAGAGACCGGCACGGTGACCGACCCGCTCGCGCCCGACCGCGAGGCAGCAGCGACCGAGCCGATCACGGCCGCCGCGACTGCCGCCGCGACGGCGCCGGACTAGGGAAGGTTCCGCGTAGGGACGGACGTCGTAGCGCCGCCCTCGTACTCGGGAGCCACCTGGGTCGGGCAGCGCACCGACCAGAAGACTTTCGCCAGGCCGTGCGCGACATGGCGTACGGAACCGGCGAGACAGGACACAGAGAGCTCCCGTGCGGCGCCCGCGCCCAGGACGGCGGCACCGCGCATCGCGCGAGCCGCGGACGTCACCGGCACCCATGCCGGGCCAGGCGCGGCGCCCGGGAGCCTGACGGGAGATACGCCCGCATGCTCGAACCGATCGAACCCACCGAGGGTTCCGAGAACAACACGCCCAGCGACACTCTGCCGCCGCGTCGCCGCCGCCGTGCCGCGTCGCGTCCGGCAGGACCGCCGGTGGTCGCGGCCGACGCCGCCACCACCGAGGCCGTGACCGTGACGGCGCCGGCCATACCGTCCGCCGAGGAGATCACAGTGCCCGCTGAGGCCTCAGTGACCGTGGAGGCCTCTGAGGCGGAAGAGATCGAAGAGACCGAAGTGGTGGCCCAGGCTTCCGATGA